>JAICXU010000020.1 GCA_025934595.1 Polyangiaceae bacterium
GAAAAGGCCCGTCGCGATCAAGGTCTTCAAAGCGCTCGCGGGGCTCGGTCAAGAAGAGCATCAGAAGCTCCTCGACGGCTTCATCGAAGAAGGGCGCCTCCTCGCGGATCTCTCCGAGCGCACGGCCGCGATTTGCCAAGCGCGCGACGTCGGCGTCCTCACGACGAATCGCGGACAGCGTGTGCCTTACATGGTGCTCGAATGGCTCGAAGGCGAGACGCTCGAGCACGTGCTCGCACGCGAGAAAAAGCAGGGAATGCCGCTTCGGTCGATCGAGGAGCTCGTCCATCTGCTCCAGCCCGCGGCCGACGCGCTCGCGATCGCGCACCGGCAGAAGGTCGCCCATCGCGACATCAAGCCCGGCAACATTTTCATCATCGGCGACCCGCGCGGTGAGTGCACCGTGAAGCTCCTCGACTTCGGAATCGCGAAGGTCGTGAGCGACGCGCAGAAAGAAGGCGGCGGCTTCGCGGAGACTAGCGGCGCGGTCACGTCGTTCACGCCCGCGTACGGTGCGCCCGAGCAATTCACGCGCACGCACGGCGCCACGGGACCTTGGACCGACGTCTTCGCGTTCGCGCTCGTGATGGTCGAAGCGATGATCGGCTCCGAGCCGCTCGCCGGCGAAACGTTCATGCAGGTCGCTTACGCGGCGGCCGACATCCAAAGGAGGCCCACGCCGCGCACGCTCGGCGTGAACGTCAGCGACGCGGTGGAGTCCGTGTTTCTGCGTGCGCTCGCCGTGAAGCCCGTCGATCGCTTCCAGAGCTCGGGTGATTTCTGGAACGCGCTCCGCGAATCGATCGGCCTCGAGCCGGTGCGCTCGATGCAGGGCCCGGGCAGGGGCATGCCGCAAATGCCGCCGAGCGCGCAAGAACGCGCACCGCAAAGCGGCGTCGCATTCACCGGCCATGGCCCTACGCTCGCGAACCCCATCACGGGAAGCGCGCCCGGCTTCACGACGACAGCTCCGAAAAAAGGCGCCGGCATCGCGATCGGGCTCGGTGTCCTCGCCGCCGTCGTCGTCGTCGGCGCGGGCGCGGGAATTGTCGTGATGTCGAAGCGCGCGTCGACTCCGATCCCCGTCGCATCCGCCAGTGTGTCCGCGTCCGCGGTGACTTCGGCGTCCGCCGCGCTGCCGGAGCCCACGTGTCCGGCGGGCATGATCAAAATCCCCGGCGGAAAATTCTTCATGGGCTCCGACGACCCCGACGATCTGCCGTTCGAGCGTCCCGCCCACAACGTGACGCTCGCCCCGTTTTGCATCGACGAGTTCGAGGTCACGACGAAGCGATACCTCGCGTGCAGCGAGAGCGGGGGATGCCGTCGCGCCGGGGACACGAACGAGTGGGAAGGCATCTCGGAAAAAGAGCGCAAGGCGTTCGATCCGCTCTGCAACATTCGCGACGCCGAAGGCGCCCGCGCCGACCACCCGATCAACTGCGTCACCTGGCAGATGGCGAACGAGTTCTGCACCGCACAAGGCGGACGCCTGCCCACCGAGGCGGAGTGGGAGTTCGCCGCGCGCGGGCCGGATGGCCGAAAATATCCATGGGGCGACGACCCTCCGACGAGCCAACACTTGAACGCGTGCGGAAAAGAATGCGTCGCATGGGGAAAGAAAAATCGCATCGACGAGATCGCGATGTACGACGGTGACGACGGCTTCGCGAACACCGCGCCCGTCGGAAAATTTCCGGCCGGAAAATCGCGCTATGGCGTGCAAGACGTCGTCGGCAACGTGTGGGAGTGGGTCGCCGACTGGTATGCGCCCTACACCGCGGACGCCGCCACCGATCCGAAGGGCCCTGTATCGGGGACCGAGCGCGTGATTCGCGGCGGCGCATGGAACGGCGGATATCCCGCGTGGGTGCGGCCCACGTTCCGCTACAAAGACACGCCCACGAAGAAGAGCTACGGCATCGGTTTCCGCTGCGCGAAGAGCCTCTGAGGACAAGGAGATGACCACCGACTCGCTCGGCCTCGTAGGAACGACCGTCGCCGAAAAATATGCGGTCGAAAACGTAGTCGGCGAGGGCGGCTTCGCGATCGTCTATCGCGCCACGCATCTTCTGTGGAAGCGTCCCGTCGCCATCAAGGTGTTCTCCGTGCTCGACGGCGTGCCGGCGGACATGCGCACGAAGCTCCTCGACGATTTCTTGCGCGAAGGTGCGCTGCTCGGTCAGCTCTCGGAGCAGACGACCGCGATCGTGCAAGCGCGTGACGTCGGCACGCTGAAGCTCGCCGGCGGCACGGAGGTGCCGTTCATGGTGCTCGAGTGGCTCGAAGGCGAGACGCTCGAGGAGCTCTTGGCGCGCGAGCGGTCCGAAGGAAAGCCGCCGCGCACGCTCGAAGGGGCCATGGCGATCCTGGGGCCCGTCGCCGATGCGCTCGCGGTCGCCCATCAGCGCGGCATCGTCCATCGCGACGTGAAGCCGGGAAATATTTTTCTCGTGGGCGAGCGCGGAACGTCTCATCCCACGATAAAATTGCTCGATTTCGGCATCGCGAAGGTCGTGCAAGACGCGCAAAAAATGGCGGGCGCGTTCCAGAAAACGAGCGGCGTCGTGACGAGCTTCACGCCCGCCTACGGCGCGCCGGAGCAATTTTCGCGAACGTACGGAGCGACCGGCCCGTGGACCGACGTGTTCGCGCTCGCGCTCATCTTGGGAGAGACGCTCGCGGGAAGGCCGGCGCTCGACGGTGACGATCTCTCGCAGCTCGCGTACGCGTCGATGGACGCGAAGACGCGTCCGACGCCACGCACGCTCGGGGCGAACGTGAGCGATGCCGTCGAAGCGGCGACGGCGCATGCGCTCGCCGTGAAGACCGACGAGCGACCCGAGAACGCCCGCGAGTTCTGGAACGAGCTCACCGCGGCGGCGAAACAAGCTCGCGTTTCGCGCGTGTCGGCCCCCGCGGTGGAAGCGACCGCGAATGCCGCGACGGTGCTCGCGCCCGTGGAAATCGTGAGCGCGGCGAAGACGGACGTCGATCCGCCGAAAGCGATCGAGCCGTTCGCCGACGCGAAATCCACGGGAAAATTGCCGCTTTTCGTCGCCGGCGGTGTGCTCGCGGTCGGCGCCGTCGTGCTCGTCGCCGTCAAGCTTTCATCGGGCAATGGTCACGTGCCGGCGAGGCCCGGGCGGGCATCGCCCAGCGCGGCGCCGATCACCACCGCACCTTCGGGCTCAGGGTCGAATGCGATCGCGGTCGGAGACGCCACCGAACGAGGTCGCTGCCCACAAGGCATGCAACGCATTCCGGGCGGACAATTTTTTCTCGGCAACGACGACGGCGAGCCGAAAGAAAAACCCGCGCATGCGGTCGTCCTCACGCCGTACTGCATCGACAAATTCGAAGTGAGCGTCGACAAGTACCAGGCGTGCTCGAACGACGGAAAGTGCAAGCGTGCATCGACCACGAACGAGTGGGACGGCATCACGGCGAAAGAGCGCGAAGCCTACGATCCGCTTTGCAACATTCGCCAACCGGCGACGCACGCGATGCATCCCATCAATTGCGTGAGCTGGGAGATGGCTGCGATCTACTGCCAAGCGAACGGCAAGCGATTGCCGACCGAAGCCGAATGGGAGTTCGCGGCGCGAGGACCGGACGGGCGGAAATATCCGTGGGGTGACGAAGCTCCGACCGGCGGACACTTGAATGCATGCGGCACCGAGTGCGTGGCGTGGGGCAAAGAGCACGGCATCACGTTCACGCCGATGTATCCGCTGAACGATCACTTTCCGAACACGTCGCCGGTCGGAACTTTTCCCGCGGGCGCGTCTCGCTTCGGCGTCGAGGACGTCGTCGGCAACGTCTGGGAGTGGGTGAGCGATTGGTACGGCCCCTACAAGCCCGGAAAAATCGGCGAGCCCGAAAAAGATCCGGCAGGGCCCGCGGACGGCACGCAGAAGGTCATTCGCGGCGGCGCGTGGAACAGCGAAAATCCGAATTGGCTCAGGCCGAGCTTTCGTTACAGCGACACGCCCACCAAAGAGAGCTTCGGGATCGGCTTTCGTTGCGCGAAGCCGCTCCCCTGACTCGCGCTATCCGCCGTCGCCCGCATCGTCGCCAGCGTCCGCGGCGCCGGCGTCCGTTCCGGGCCAATCGCTCGGCGGAAATTGCGACAAGTCCTCGCCAGGATCGGGCGCGATTCCGTTCAAAATGTCGACGTCTTTCATGACGTCTCCGATCTCGAAAAAGTTCACCATCACGAAGTTCGGCAGCGTCTTTTCCGTGGTCTTGCACGTCATGAGGCGATCGATCAAAAACGGATTCGGGTTCACCGTCCGCGCTTGATCGGGCGACGCGATCGCCGTGTCCTCGCGATACGTGTCGACGACGTAGATGTCGTTGCCTTTCGTGCCGCGGTCCGCGTCGCATCGCGCGAAGTCTTGCGGCGTCTTGTTGTCCCAAGGCGTCTCCCACGTGCGCGCGAAGCGATCGAGCATCCACGGAAACGACGTGCCGCCCGTCTTCGAGAGATCCGCCAAGAACACGACGAGCCGATCGCCACGCTGGATCATGTCGCCGAGCGTGGCCCACGCCGTTCCCGCTGCCTGCTGGTGCGTCTTCGCGGTGAGCCCGGCTTTGTCGAACGCGGCCGCGATCTGATCGGTCGTCAGCTGCTGCGACTCCATGAGGAGCGTGACGACCTCGGTCGGATTCGCGCTCATGAAATCGGCGACCACCCCGAGCTCGTCGGCGAGCAGCTTGTTTCCGATGCCGCAGATCGAGTGACAGAGATAGGCGTCGCCTTGATAGAGCTGCATCTCGAGGTGCAGCACGCGAACGCCTCCCGCGAGCTGGTCGGCGACAGTCTCGTCTTGGTCGGCGGCGACGAATTGATCGGGCACCGTCGCGTACGAATCGTGATCGCCGGGAAACGCGACGGCCGTGTACGCGCGACCGCAAAGCTCCGCGTGTCCGTTGCAGACGGCCGGAGGCGTGCCTGTTCCGCCAGCGTCGACGCCCGCGTCCGATGACGTCGTGGAAGACGAGTCGGGCGAGCACGCAAGCGCCAATCCGATCGCACAAAACCCGGTAAAAATGGCTGCGAATCGCATCGATCTCTTCAGTATACGGCAGTCGCGCGCCTCGCGCTTGCCGCGCCCGCGACACCAGCCTATCTGGACGCGCGTCAGGTTTGCGCGCTAGACAGGCAGCCATGCGAACCGAATGGATTGCGAAAAGGCGCGGCCAAAAAAATCTCACGCAAATGCATTATGCGAAGGAGGGTCTTCTCACCGAGGAGATGGCCTACGTGGCCACGCGCGAGAAGCTCGACGCGAAGCTCGTCATGCACGAGGTCGCACGCGGTCGCATGGTGATCCCCGCGAACATCCATCACGAAAATCTCGAGCCCATGGCGATCGGCATCGCGTCGCTCTGCAAAGTGAACGCGAACATCGGATCGTCGGCGGTCGTGAGCGACGTGAACAAGGAGCTCCGCAAGCTCGAGATCTCGATCAAATACGGCGCCGACACGGTGATGGATCTGTCCACCGGCGGCGACATCGACGGCATTCGCAGAGCGATCATCGCCGCCTCGCCGGTGCCCGTCGGCACCGTGCCGATCTACCAGGCGCTCCAAAACGCGAAGGACGTCTCGAAGCTCACCTCGGACGACATGATCGACATGCTCGAGCATCAAGCGAAGCAAGGCGTCGACTACTTCACGATCCACGCCGGCGTTTTGCTCCGCTACTTGCCGCTCGTGAAGGATCGCATCACGGGGATCGTGTCGCGCGGCGGATCGATCATGGCGCAGTGGATGATCCAAAATCACAAAGAGAACCCGTTCTACGTGCACTGGGACAAGGTCCTCGAGATCTGCGCGAAGTACGACGTCACGATCAGCGCGGGCGACGGCCTGCGCCCGGGATGCTTGCATGATGCAAGTGACGCCGCGCAGTTCGCGGAGCTCGAGACCCTCGGCGAGCTCACGAAGAAATGCTGGGAAAAAGACGTGCAAATCATGAGCGAAGGCCCCGGCCACGTGCCGTTCGATCAGATCGAGATGAACGTCAAAAAGGAGATCGAGGTCTGCCACGAAGCGCCGTTCTACGTGCTCGGCCCGCTCGTCACCGACATCGCGCCCGGCTACGACCACATCACGAGCTGCATCGGCGCGACGATGGCCGGAACCGCGGGCGCGGCGATGCTCTGCTACGTCACACCGAAAGAGCACCTCGGTCTCCCCGACGAGGACGAC
This sequence comes from Polyangiaceae bacterium, assembly GCA_025934595.1. Lineage (GTDB taxonomy): Bacteria > Myxococcota_A > Polyangia > Polyangiales > Polyangiaceae > JAICXU01. The sequence continues at coordinate 6,221 of JAICXU010000020.1, forward strand.
GTGAAGCAAGGGCTCATCGCGTACAAGATCGCGGCGCACGCGGCCGACATCGCGCGGCATCGCAAAGGCGCACGTGATCGCGACGACGCCCTCAGCCGCGCACGCTACGCGTTCGATTGGAAAGAGCAGTTCCGACTCTCGATCGATCCCGAGCACGCGCAAGCGCTTCATGACGAGACGCTCCCCGACGAATATTTCAAATCGACGTCGGCCGAGTTCTGCTCGATGTGCGGGCCGAAATTCTGCTCGATGCACATCAATCGCGCAGTCGAAGAGTTCAACCAGAAGCTCGAGGAAGATCGCAAAGCGGGAAAGCGAACGCTCGAAATCTTTCCGTGATTGCGCCGCGTGATTCATCCCCGTTCTGAACGCGCGCCCGGCTCCCGCGCTTTCTGGGCCTCGGTCGCGGTCGTGGTCGCGGCCTCGCTCTCCGCCTGCGGGTCGTGTCAGAAAAACGGCGCCGGTGACGGCGACGCTTCGATGACGAGCGCGCGCGTCGAGGCCGGCCCGACTCCCGAAGAGGATTTACTCTGGACGAACGCGGCGGCGGGCGAACCCGACGATCTCGCGCGTCTCGCAGATCGCGAAGGTGCCGCCGAGCTCGCACGCGCGGGCAGCGAAACGCAAGACGCCGCGAAGAGGCTCACCGCGATCCGCGCGCTCGCATTCGCCGATGGGTATGCGGGTCTTCCATTTTTGGCGACCGAAGCCGACGGGGCGGACGGGGCGCGTGCCGGCGCGGCCGCCGAGTCGATCGAAGCGCTCGCGGGAGAGCCCCGCCGATCGGTCGACCCCGAGGACGCGCTCGAATTCCGTGCAGGATGCACGCAGCTTCTGATCACCGCAAAAAATAAGGCGAAACCGCGATCGCTGCGCGTGGCGATCGTGCGAGCGCTGCGGCTTTGGCAGGACCGCGGGTGCGCGCCGGCGGAAGAAATTCCGACCGATGTAGACGTGAAGTGATATCAAGCTCGCATGAACTCTGGAGGAGCGGGAGGGCCGCCGGGCTGGGGAAATCCGCCGGGCGGGGGTGGTGGCTACGGTGGACAGCAGCCGGGTCAACCCCAACAAGGCTGGCCGCAGCAGCAGCAGCAGCCGGGCGGCCAACCGGGCTACGGGCAGCCGCAGCAGCAACCTGGCTATGGGCAACCGCAACAGCAGCCTGGCTACGGGCAGCCGCAGCAACAGCAACCTTATGGCCAGCCTCCGCAGCAACCCGGCTACGGGCAACCGCAGCAACCGGGCGCGCAACCCGGATACGGCCAGCCGCAGCAGCAGCCGTACGGGCAGCCGCAGCCCGGTCAATACGGCGCACCGCAACCGGGCATGCAACCAGGAATGCAGCAGCCGGGATACGGCCAGCCGCAGCAAGCTCCCGGACAATACGGGCAGCAGCCCGGCCAATATGGTCAGCAGCCGCAACCCGGCTACGGGCAGCAGCCCGGGCAACCACAAGGGCAATTCGGCGGCCAGGACATGAACCAAGCGCTGCAAGGATTCCAGGCGAATTTGCAGGCCGGCGGAGGTAAGCCGCGCACACGCAATGCCGTGATGACGCTCGTCATCCCGCTTGCGATCAGCATCGGCGGCAACATCCTCACGACGATCTTGGTGATCGCCACCGGCGTCTACGCGCTCGGTTACCTCGGCCAGCTCTGTGCGCTCGCCGGCGGCGCGCTCGCCATCTACCAGTTCTATCAAATGGCGAACGAGGTGAAGTACGTCACCAAGAACCCGGACTTCAATTGGTGGCCGATCCTCATCCCCATCTACAACATCATCTGGATCCTCACGATCCTCCCCGCCGAGGTCACGAAGGCCAAACAGATGGTGGGCGCACAAGAGCCGACGCGAAACCTCGTCGTCTACTTCTTCCTCGGTCTCTACGCGCTCGCGGCCGACGTGAACGACATCGCTGCAAGAATGCCGGCCTAATCATCCTGGGGAGGCACGCGCCTCCCCGCCCCGAAAAAACGTGGTTTTTCGGGGCCCCACCCCATGCGGCCTCGCTTCGCTCGGGTAGCTTGATGTCAGAAAACGTCTACGCGAGCGAAGCTTATTTGGTGCAGCTCCTCGGCAAGGCCGTGGCGGCGAAGGCGAGCGACGTCCATCTGAAGGTCGGGCATCCGCCGGCGGCACGCGTGCGCGGATCCATCGTGTATTTCCGCGCCGATCCGCTGCGTCCCGAGGACACCGAGCAGCTCGCCCGGCATCTCGTGAAAGACGAAGCGCTGAAGGCGCAGCTCGCGACGCTGCGCGAGCACGACACGGCGTACGATGCGGAAGGTGTCGGTCGCTTTCGCGTGAACGTGTATCGACAAAAAGGATCGCTCGCGATCGTCATGCGCGCGATCCCGCATGTCATTCCGACGTTCGAGGAGCTCGGAACGCCGCCCGCATGCATCGACCTCGCGGAGAAAGATCGCGGCCTCGTGCTCGTCGTCGGCGCGTCAGGCAATGGAAAGAGCTCCACGCTCGCGGCGATGATCGGGCACCTGAATCGCACGCAGCCGGTGCACATCGTCACCATCGAAGATCCCGTCGAGTTCTTGCACATGGATGACAAGGCGAGCATCAGCCAGCGCGAGATCGGGATCGATACGGCGAGCTTTTCGGACGCTCTCCGCGCCGCGCTCCGTCAAGATCCGGACGTGATTCTCGTCGGCGAAATCCGCGACGAGCACACGATGGACATCGCGCTGAAAGCCGCAGAAACGGGCCACTTGGTGATGTCGACGCTCCACACGCCCGACGTCGCGCGCACGGTGGGTCGCATGCTCTCACTCGCGCCGAAAGGACAGCCGGGCTCGAGCGACGAGCTCCGCGAGCGCATCGGCGACTCGCTGCAAGGAATCGTCGCGCAGCGTCTCTTGCCGAACAAAGACGGTACGGGCGTCGTGCTCGTCGCCGAGGTGCTCGTCGCGACCGGCACCGTGCGCGAAGCGATCAAGCGACCCGAAGCGAACCCGCCGCTCAAAGAATTGATGGAGAAGGGCACGCATCCCTACGGCATGCAGACGTTCGAGATGCATCTTCGCGATCTCGTCTCGCGCGGTTTGCTCGACAAAGACATGGCGCGCGCGGCCGTCGCGTTCTGAGACGACCGAAATGTTGCGCGCGCGTGCGTGTCCCGTACGTTTGTAGTGAGACATTCGAATCATGATCCGAGGTTCAGAACGGGCGGGCATCACCGCGCTCCTCTTGCTCGGTCTCTCGTGTGCGGGCCGGGCCGCGACGAACAGCGCGGAGCAGACGCCGTCGCCGGTCGCCTCGAGCCCCATCGCGCAGCGCGTGCCCACGCCCATCGTCGAACGGGCGACACTCGAGGACGGCGCGCGCACGCTCGGCATCTGTGAGGATCGCGGCAAGATCGGGCATCTCTCGTTCGCGCATTTCAACGATCTGCAGGCGCGGTACGGCGATCGGCTCGCGGGGAAAAATCGGTATGGTCTCATCGCTGGATATCTCCGCAGCTTGAAGCGCGAAAATCCGGCCACGCTCGTCCTCGACGCCGGTGACGACTACGAAAAGGGATCGGTGACCGAGCTGCGATCGATGGGCGAATCGACGCGCCAGATGGTGCAGGCCTTGCCGATCGACGTTCGCACGATCGGCAATCACGATTTCGCGTACGGCGAGCACGCGGTCGTCCGCGACGTGACGCTCAGCGCGCATCCGGTCCTCGCCGCGAACGTGACGTACGAAAAAAATCCGAAGCTCTTTTCGCCGTACGCGCGCTTCGACGTCGGCTGCGTGAAGGTCGGTGTCGTGGGTCTCGTCACGAAAGGATACGGCGCCGACGATCAACCGACCGACGCGGCCTTCGACGGCGTCTTCGCGCAAGACCCTGCGTACGAAAAAATCTTGGCGCGTGAGGTCGCCGCGCATCGCGACGAGGTCGACGTGATGATCGCGCTCACGCATCTCGGCATCGGTGTCGACATGCAGCTCGCCGCGCGCGTCCCTGGTGTCGATCTCGTCATCGGCGGCCACACCGAGGACACGCTCGAGCATCCGGGATGGGTGGCGCGCGCGGACGGTACGCGCGGCTGGGTGCTGCAAGCAGGCCATTACGGCCAAGCCATTGGAACCGGGGAAATTACCGTCGATTTCGATTCCCATGCGATCGCGTTCGAGAGCTACAAGCTCGTCGAGGTCACCCCTTCGCTGCCGTACGCCGCCGACGTCGGCGAGCTCGCGACGCGCCTCGATCGAGAAGCCTCTCCCGACTCGCTTCGCCCGATCGCCGTCGCCCGGTCCGAAGTGACGCAAGGGAAAGGCATGGCCGATCTCGTGTGGCATGCCGCGCAAGATCGCTGGGGCGCGGACGCGATGATCCTCGGCAAAGATCTCTTCTGGGACAGCCTCCACGCCGGCCCCATCACGCTGCAGCGGCTCTACGACACCGTGCTCGTGCAGCGTGAGCCGTCGGGTACGTCCGGGTTCTCGTCGCTCTACGTCGCGGAGATGCGCGGCGACGAATTGAAGAAGCTGCACGAGGCGATGATCCAAGGACCGCGTTACGCGTTCTACGGTCCACCGAGCTTCGACGCGTCGCGTGTCTACCGCGTCGTGCTCGAGAAACGGGCGCTCGAGGTGCCGAGGATCGCGTTCGCGGGATCACCCGACATGCCGCACGCGCGTTTCGGTGGCGAGCTCATCGACGTGCTCGAGAGCTACGCGCGATCGCGCACCGAAAAAGGCCTTACGCTCGACTGAGCGCGCGTCAGGTCTGCGCGTTCGAGAGCGCCCAAGCCACCGCCTCGTCGGCCTGATTTTTCGTGAACACGGCGCCGATCTTCGCGGCCTCGAGCGCGAGCGCGCTCCCGTCCTCGGACGTGAAGAACGCGATCGGCAGCGCAGGACGTCTCGCGTGAAACACGCGTGCGAGCGACACGCCGTCGCCGTCACCGAGCTCGATGTCGAGGACGGCCGCATGAACCCCCGTCACGTCGATCGCAGCCGCGGTCGCGACGCTGTCGGCCTCGATGATGGTGGCGCCCTTCGCTTCGAGGCGCGAGGTGAGCGCGTGACGCGCCACGGCGGAGTCATCGACGACGAGCACGGTGGGCAAGGGACCAAATTAGCGCGCCTTGCATCCAAATTGAAGCAGCGCGCATTCTCGCACCTTTCATGAAGCCCTTGTTTTTCCGGCATTTCACGAGGGCGAGCGGACCGGCATCGTCTTCGCAAAGACCCTCGGCGAGTCTCTCGAGGAGAAGGATCATGAGCTACGGAAAATTCGAGGTTCGGTTCTGGGGTGTGCGCGGATCAATCGCTTCGCCGGGCGCGGACACGGCATCGGTCGGCGGCAACACGAGCTCGGTCGAGGTTCGCTGCGGCGATGCGCGGATCCTTCTCGATGCCGGCACGGGTCTCCGCAAGCTCGGCGATGCGCTGATGGCGGAAGGCAAGCCGGTCGAAGCCACGCTGCTTCTCTCCCACTTCCACTGGGATCACATCCAGGGCCTGCCGTTCTTCGTTCCGGCCTACGTGCCGACGACGAAGCTCGACATCGTGGGCGGTAACGTGCGGACGTCGCTTCGCGAGGCGCTCGTGCATCAAATGTCCGATCCCGTGTTTCCGGTTCGCTTCGACGAGCTCGGCGCGAAGATCCAAACGCGCGACGTGCGCGCCGCCGACGTCTTCGATATCGGAGAGGCGAGAGTGAAAGTAGGGAAGGGAAACCATCCCGGTGGTGTGCTCGCCTATCGCATCGAGCACGGCGGAAAATCGATCGTGTATGCGACCGACACCGAGCACTTCGCGTGCGTCGATCCGGACCTTCGCGCTCTCGCTCGCGACGCCGACATTTTGATCTACGACGCCCAATACACGCCCGAAGAATATGCGGGAAAAATAGGGCGATCGCGCGTTGGATGGGGCCACTCCACCTACGTTGCGGCCTGCGAGCTCGCGCGCGAAGCGAATGTCGGCAAGCTCGTGCTCTATCATCACGACCCGCAGCGAACGGACGCCGGCGTCGCGGAGATCGAAGAGCTCTCACGCGTTCTTTACCCCAGCGCGATTGCGGCGCGCGAGGGCCTCGTCATCTCGCTCGCTTCGGAGCCGACCGAGAAGGCGGCGTGAACGGGCAAAACGTGGACGCCGTCGATTTCTCGACGCCGGTCGGCCCGGGCGCCGGTACGATCGCAGTCTCGCCGCATCCTCGCGGCGCCGCGTTCATGTCCTCGCGTCTCTCGCTCCTCGTCGATCTCGCTTCACTTCTCGGTCGCGAGGTCGACTTCGACGCGCTCTTGTCGACGGCGTGCGAAAGGCTCGCGGTCGCGTTGTCCGCGGAGCGCGCGACGATCTGGCTCGTCGACGCCGACCGCGGCGATCTCTTCGCTCGCGCGCGCGTGCTCCCCGAAGGCGGCGAGCTGCGACAACCGATCGAGCGCGGAATCTCGGGCCACGTCGCACGCACGGGCGAGGTCGTGCGCATCGCCGACGTCACGAAAGACGCGCGCTTCGATCGATCGATCGACAAAACGACGGGCTACACGACGCGCTCGATGCTCGTCGCGCCCATCCGGGAGGACGCGCGAGCGCCGATCCGCGGCGTCGTGCAGATCTTGAATCGGTTCGCGCAGGACGGGCGACACGACAAGACGAGCGGCGGCTCGTTCGACGCCGACGACGAAAAATATCTCGTCGCGCTCGGCACGCAGCTCGCGCGGGCGCTATCGCTCACGACACTTCGCGCGGCCGATGCGTCGGGCCCCGGCGTCACGTTGCGCGGTCCGTTCAATCGCATCGTCGGAACGAGCTCGGAGCTCACGCGCGTCTACGAACGCGTCGCGCTCGCCGCGCAAACGGACGCCACCGTGCTGCTGCGCGGCGCGACGGGTACGGGAAAAGGCCTCTTCGCGCGCGCGATCCACGTGAACTCGAAGCGACAAGCCGGTCCGTTCGTCACCGTCGATTGCACGACGCTGCCTTCGCAGCTCGTCGAGAGCGAGCTCTTCGGACACGAACGTGGCGCGTTCACGGGCGCGGAGAAACGCGTCCTCGGAAAAGTGGAGCACGCGCACGGGGGCACGCTTTTTCTCGACGAAATCGGCGATCTGCCGCTCGACGTGCAGGGAAAATTCTTGCGCCTCTTGCAAGAGCGCGCCTTCGAGCGCGTGGGCGGTCGTTCGACGGTGGAGGCCGACGTTCGCATCGTCTGCGCCACCCATCGCGATCTCGAGGAAGGCGTCGCGTCCGGAAAATTTCGCGAAGACCTCTATTATCGCCTCCGCGTCGTCGAGATCGAGCTCCCGTCGCTCGTCGCCCGCGGCGCGGACGAAATCGAAGCGCTCGCATGCCACTTCGCGGACATGTACGCGCAAAAATACGATCGTCCGCGGCCGCGTTTCGAAGACGACGCCCTCGCTGCGCTCCGTGCGCACGATTGGCCCGGCAACGTGCGCGAGCTCGAGCATTGGATCGAAAGCGCGATCGTCCTTTCGCCGA
>JAICXU010000895.1 GCA_025934595.1 Polyangiaceae bacterium
AGAGTCCCGTGCTCGTGATGTTCACGCGCTTCCCGCAAACCATCCCTGCGAGCGAACAGAAGCGGCTCACGGCTGCCGCGGTAGCATCGTACACGACGAAGGTGAAGCCCGCATACGAGCGGCTCTACGCGTTTCTGACGAAGACGTACATCCCCGGCGCGCGCGAGACGGTCGGGATGAGCGCGCTCCCCGACGGCGCCGCGTGGTATGCGTACAACGTTCGGATCCAGACGACCACGAACCGTACGCCCGAGCAGATCCATCAGATCGGGCTCGCCGAGGTTAAGCGAATCCGCGGCGAGATGGACAGCGTGATGAAATCGATCGGCTACAAGGGGACCTTCGCGCAGTTCACGAATTTTCTGCGCACCGATCCGAAGTTTTTCTTCACCGACAGCGCCGATCTCGTGCGCGCGTATCGCGACATAGTGAAACGCATCGACCCCGAGCTCATCCATCTGTTCGGGCACCTGCCGCGGCTGCCGTACGGGGTGGCGACCATTCCGTCGTATAGCGCGAAGTCGGCGACCACGGCGTACTATCAGCCCGGGTCGTACGAGGCGGCGCGACCCGGCTACTACTACGTGAACACGTACGCGCTCAACACGCGTCCGAAATGGGAGATGGAGGCGCTGTCGTCACACGAAGCGGTGCCGGGACATCATCTGCAGATCGCGATCGCGCAGGAGCTCACCGACCTGCCGAACTTCCGCCGCTACGGCGGCTACACCGCCTTCGTGGAGGGATGGGCGCTCTACTCCGAGAGCCTTGGATCGCGCATCGGGCTGTACAAGGATCCGTACTCGAAGTTCGGGCAGCTCACCTACGAGATGTGGCGCGCGATCCGGCTCGTGATCGACACGGGCATCCACTCGCAGGGAATGACGCGACAGCAGGCGATCGACTACTTCGAGGCCAACTCCGCCAAGACTCACAACGACATCGTGGTGGAGGTCGACCGCTACATCACGACGCCCGGCCAGGCGCTCGCCTACAAGTCCGGCGAGCTCGAGATCAAGGAGCTCCGCGCCTACGCCGAGCAGCAGCTGGGCGACAAGTTCGACATCCGCGAGTTTCACGACCAGGTGCTCGGCCAGGGCGCGCTGCCGCTGGACGTGCTCGACGCGCGAATTCGCGCGTGGGTGGCGGAGAAGAAGACGAAGGCCTGAGGCGCTCGGATCGGCAGGCGATCAATACCCGAGCAGCGCGGCCCAGATTTGCGGATACATCGCCATGCTCTGCGCGCGGTACTGCGGGCGGTACCCGAAGAGCACCACGTGTCCCTTCCCTTCGCGCACGTCCACCAGCGCCGCGCGCCCGCGCAGCTTTTCCTCCCCGAGCAGCCACCCCGAGAGGAGCGCGGAGCCGTTCGACGGATACACCGCGGCGGCTGTCGCGCGCGTGCTGTCGGTGATCTCGAACGCCGGTCCGTCCTCGAACCACGCCGCCGGGTGGGCGAGCATCAGGCGGTTGAGCGGATGTGACTGATCGAGGTTGAGGGCGAAGAGCGATCCCGGCGCGTAGAAGTCGCGACTGCTCACGCCCGCGAGCACGTCCTTCACCGGAAGCTTAAGATACTCGATTGCCCAGCGGCTCGCATCGTTGAAGGTGACGAGCGTGCCTCCCGCGCTCACGAAATCGTGCAGCGCCGCGTCGCCGGCGGCTCCGAGTCCGCCCTTGAGTGAGTCGGGATAGTTCGCCTCGCGCGGGCCGTTCTGGAGTCCGCGCGGCGATTCGTCGGGGATGATGATCGCATCGAAGCGCGACGCGAGATTTCCCGCGTGCACCTCGCGGTCGCCGATCACGGTGAACGGAATGTGGTACTGGTCGAACACGAATCGCGTCCATCCCTCATCCATTGACGGATCCCAGCTCCGGTAGATCGCGATCCGCCGCTTCGTGTTTCCACTCAGCCCCGGTACCTCGAGCTTCGGCGGCGCGATCTGCGCGATGGGATCCGTCATCGTCACCGGAAACGAGTCGACCGCGAGGACGCCCACGCCCATGAGCAGCGGCAGCGTCTGCGCGGTCACGTCGTAGGGCGCCTTCGGCGGTCCGCCGGGATATTCGTGCAGGTCGGGATAGTGCTGATTCTCGAGCAGCGCCTTCGCGAAGCCGCCGTACGGTTGATCGAGCAGCACCACGTACGTTCCCGCGGAAAAGCGGACGCGATTG
>JAICXU010000273.1 GCA_025934595.1 Polyangiaceae bacterium
AGATCGATCCGAATCGCACGCCGCCGCCGGCTCGAAGCCACAGCGGACGCCACAGATGCGATCGCAACGAAAACTCGGCGCCGAAGCCGCCAGCAACTCCACTCGCGGCCGCCCCGGCGGCGTCGATCGCGAGCGTCGTCGGCGCGGGAGATGGTGGCGGCCTCGGCGCCGGCGGTCGCTCGTCATGCCGCGGATGCACGTCCGGCGGCGGCGGCTTGTCCTCGGGTGGCGGCACCATCGCGGCGATTCCGTAACCGAGCTGACGACCGCGCTCGCTGGCCGCATCTCCTGGCGCGAAGGTCACCGATCGATCTTGCCATTCGTGATCATGCGACGAGTACACGGCGACGTGGGCGTGCTCGTGCGCGTCGTCACTCCATTCGACGGTCGCGACCGCGTCGGCGTGCAGGAGCTCTCCCGTCTTCTCGGAGTCGGCGTGAACGAGGAGCGAGTCGGGCGGCGCCTCGCGCACGACGACGAGCGCCGCCGGACCGAGGCCGTCCTGTGTCGCTTGCGTGAGCGACTGTGTGGAAGGGTCGGTCGCTTGTCCCAGCGCGACGAGCACCACGATGATCATCTGCTCAGTCTGCCTGCTTCCCGTTCCACGCTGTTACCCTACCGAGAGTAGCTTCGCGAAAGGAGCTTCAAGATGCGACGTTTTTCTTCGACATCCACGACACGCACCCGAGCCTATGCCCTACCCATTGCGCTGACGCTGATCGGTCTCGTCGTCGCATGCGGCGGCGGTGACGGCAGCGCGACTGCGTCCGGCTCGAATCTCCTTTGCAACGGCACGAAGGGGTGCGGAAACGGCGAAACGTGCGATGCGACGCTCGGTTGCGTCGAATGCACCTCCGACGCGCAATGCGGCGGCGGAAATAAATTTTGCATCGTCGGCAAATGCGACGCGTGCAGAACGAACACTGATTGCGGTGCGAGCGCGCCCTCGTGTTGGCCCGGAGATCACACGTGTCATCCCTCGTGTACCTCCGCAAGCGATTGTCCCGGCGGCACTCCTCTTTGTGACACGACCACGGGACAGTGCGCGCAGTGCAAGACGAGCACGGATTGTCAGGCGCCGCGGGCCGTATGCGATCCCACGTTCGGGGCGTGCGTAGCGTGCGTCGCGAATACCGACTGTCCCGCGTCGGCTCCGCGCTGCGTCGCCGATCGATGCATTCAGTGCGAGTCGAACGCCGACTGCGGCGGCGCGACGCCCGTATGCGATGCGCAGGATCTCGTTTGCCGCAGCGGTTGCACGACGAGCGCGCAATGCAGCGGGGACAAGCCCTTCTGCAACACGACGCGACAAGCGTGCGTCGCGTGCGCGGTCGATACCGATTGCAAGGACCCGACGGCGCCGCGATGCAACACCGACGGCAACTGCGTCGCGTGCTTGACCGACCCCGATTGCAAAGCACCGACGCCGTTCTGCGGGGGCGACGACAACTGCGTGCAATGCGTGAAGGACACCGATTGCACGACGGCAGGAACGAAATGCAAAGGAGGAACCTGTCGATGAGAGATCGCCTCGGTCTTGCGATCGCCGCCGGATGCCTCGCGCTCGCGATTGCGCCTCCTGCGCGCGGTGACGACACGATCAAACGCCCCGGCGACCATCCTCAGTATGTCGTCGAGCTCGAGCCGCACGGCGACTTGGGTCTCGGCTTTCGTTACGGGGGCGCCGGCATCGGTGTCGGATTTCGCGCCAGCATCGTGATCGTGAAAAACGGGTTCATCCCGAAGTTGAACAACAGCGTGGCCGTCTCGTTCGGCGGCGACTTCTTGCACTATGGCGGCTGCTATTTTTCCAACGTCGATTGCAATGCAAACTACTTGTTTTTCCCTGTCGCTTTGCAGTGGAACTTCTTCGTCGCGCAACACTGGAGCGTGTTCGGCGAGCCCGGCATCGTTCCTTTTTACGGATTTTACGACGACTACTGCAACGTCACCTTCAACGGGAAAAATCGCGTGTGCAGCGATCCCTCGCACTTCAGCGTGACGCCCGGCTTCTACGTGGGCGGTCGCTATCACTTCAACGAAAACGTCGCGCTCACGATGCGCATCGGCTACCCGACGTTCTCGGTCGGCGTTTCGTTCATGTGAGATCGTTTCGGGTGACGGCGGCGCGGGTCGGTCAAGGAGCAGGATCCGCGCAGCAGCGAAATCCGAGCGAGTAGTCGTGATAGCCGAAGTCGTGGGCGATGGTTCGATACGCACAGCCATCGCCGTGTTGGCTCGTGTCGAGCCAGTAGCCGCCTTGGAACGTTCCGCTCGGGTCGCCCGTCCATTCGTCGAGATTTCCGACCATGTCGTAGACGCCTTCATCCGTGACGCATTCGGGAAACGCGCCGGTCTTGCCGATCGTATCGGCGAGCTGATCGAGGCGAGGATCGTTGAGCTCGTTTCCGTCGAAGCCGCGCGGCAGCGAGCTCGCGTAGTACACGAGCATCGGCGCGACGCCGGTGTCGTGGCATTTCTTGGCGACGCGGATCGGGCCATAGGGAAAGGCGTAGCCCTGCGATCCGCCGCAGGCCGCGCGCCACTCGACGGGCTCGCACAAACGCTTGCCCGCGTTCGTGCAGGCGGCGAGCGCCTCGGCGCCGCTCACGTAAGCTTGAGGAATCACACCCGCGATGCTCTTGGCGATGTAGATGTGGGTAGAAATCAGAGGTTGATAGATGGGGTGAGATTGGAGGGATCCATCCGCCATTTGCTCCATGACCTCACACTCATACCTATCGATGCAAAATCTCCCGCCCCCCGACAATACCATGTCCGAAGGGCATCTCGCGCCGGGCTTCGGCAATGCGAGCGTGCCTTCGGTCACGCTGTGGAATTTCGTGGGAACGTGCGCGAGGATCGCGGCCTCGATCGAGCCGGGCGCGCCTCCGCGAACTGCACGCCGCGCGGGATCGAACGCGGGCGCGATCTGCGCGAGCGCGTTCTTGACTTGAGCTTCGGACTCGGGCGGCGCTCCCGCATCGTCCGGCAGCGCGCAAACTTGCCGCGCGTCGAGGCTGATTGCGGCCCACGCGAGAAGCGAGGCTCCGAGCACGGCGGCGAGAGCTCGCATGTGGCCGCGCATCGTTCGATGGTATCAAGTATGACTCGAACATGCCGGAGGGGCCGTCGCACGCGAAGCGAGGACGTGGAATCGTCACGTGGCTCGTCGTCGCCGGTACGATTCTTTTCCTAGGATTCGTGGCCGTCGTCGGCGTTCTCGTATCGAATCCCAAGGTTCGAAAATTCGTGTCGCTCGCATCGAAGTCGCATGATTTGGCGACGGCGGGCGAAAGCGCGCCGGGCGCCGCGGAGGTTCGGCTCGCCGGCAAGTGTCAGGTGGCGACGGTCGAGGATCTCGACGAGGCGGCGGCGATCGATCGGGAGATCGAAGACGGCGGAGCTCCGAGCACGAAGCTCGAGGGCAAGATCGTCGTGTGCATCGTCGGCGCTCTCGCCGATCCACCGGCCTGTGACGCGCTCGCGAATGCGTACGTGGACGCGGCGCATCCGACGACGCTTTTCTTCGTAGGCGTGAAGAAGATGGGCGCCGAAGACATGGCGTGCAACGAGACCTACGACGCATTGGGAAATCGAATTTCGAAGAAGAAAAAGAAAAAAAAGTAGACGCGAACGGCGAGCGTCACATGTGCTTCTTCTTCGCGCAATTCGGGCAATACCATTTGCCGTGACCCTCGCGACGGTAGTCGTCGTAGATGCGCTGCCGCGGATGATCTTTCACGTCGAGATACCAACCGATCTTCTGGAACGCGTGCGTCGCGAGCTCGCGAGCTCCGCGCTCCTCTTGCCAGCGCTTCGGGCACATGCGCGCGTCGGACCCGCACAGATCGCAGGTGACACGGACATGTGTGGCGGCGATGAGATCCAGCGGCAAGACCATTAGCTATACATGCGTTCAGCGTTAGATTCAAGCCGAGGCTCACATGGGATCTCGTGCAGGTACGCGTTCGCTCTCGACGCGTGCGCGCTTGTTGCATGATTGGCGTCGCATGACCCGCAGCGGATGCGCTGTTTTTCGTGGCTTCTTCTTTCTTCTTCCTCTGTGGATGGTCGCGGGGCTCGCGTTTTCGAAGACGGCGCGGGCCTACACCGTCGAGACGCCCATCACGCCGGGTTGTCACGAGATGATCACGGCCGATGCTCTTCGCAACGTGCGGCAATCTCTGGAGACCGCGAAACCGATCCCGCTCTCCGGCGACGAAAACGCGCTGCTCGCGGACATGCCGTTCTCGGTGCCGCGCGATCTCTGCGATCTCGGCGGCATGACCTTGCTCGTCGGCGTGCGCGACAACGATCTCAAAGGGATTCCCGTGACGTCCCTGGACGAGCTCGTCCAGATCACGGCCGCAGACGACGCGCAGCGCGAGCATTGCCTGCGCACGCGCGCGGAGCACGAGCCGGGCGGAACGAAGCAAGCCGTGGAAGATTGCCGCAATTACATTTTGGACACGCTCGTGGCATCTCTCGACGGGCTCGACGCGAATGGCAATCCGGATCCGAACGCGCGCCAACCGGTCGATCTCACGCTCGCGGTGCGCGGCCAGACGACGGTCGACTTACCGATTTTTTATTTCCGCGTCGGCAACGCGCTGCACGCGATCGAAGACAGCTTCTCGCACGATTGGCGGAGCCAGAGCGACCCGCACAAGATCGTCGTCGCGCTCGATTGGACCGACTACGCGGACAATTCGATCGACGAGCCCGTCACCGGGCCTGCTCACCAGAGCGAGCTCGATCGCTGCGACGATCCCGACACTCTTCGCGCCGACCGACGGAAGCTCGCGACCGAAGCGGCGACGAAAGCCCTCGAGGTCGCGCTCGATCCGACTTTGTCCAAAGACGCCAAAAAGGCTCAATTTCAGCAGGTTTTGGACGAGTACGTCGCGTTCGACGCTACCGCGAATTGCACGTCCGACAACGGTTGGTGCAATGCCCCCGAACGTCAATACGCAAACACGTCGTGTGCGTGCAACGCCGTCGGCTTCGGTCGTACCGACGACGTGCAGATGATGGCGGCCGCGATCTTCCTCGCGTCGCTTCTTCTCGTTCGACGTCGGCGCGAGTCGCTTGCGGCGGTCGCCGTCGCGTTCACGATTTTTCATTCGGGCACTGCGCTCGCTGCGGGCGATACGGATGCGGGCGCGCCGCCGCCGGCGACACCCGGGGGCGAAGCGGTTCCCGGCGTGCCGCCGCCCGTGAATCCGCAACCCAAGCCGGAGACGTCATCCGGCAAGGGTCCCATCAAAGCGCTCGCGGGCGAAAGCTCCTCGGGCAAACGCGGCGTCGAGGATCGCGGCGGCGCGATCTTCGCGGACATCGCGATCGCGGCGTCCTACGATCGATCGGCGCTGATGGGACGCGCCGGTGGCCGCGTCGCGCTCAGTCGCATGTGGATGGTCGGCCTCGACGCCGAATGGAATCCGTACCTCGGCATCGGACAGAGCAACCTGCGATCGGGCGGGCTCGATGTCTACGCGAGCCTCATCGCTCGCTTCCAGCTC
>JAICXU010001031.1 GCA_025934595.1 Polyangiaceae bacterium
GAACAAGAAGAGGAAGAAGCAGATCGTGCCCAGCAAGATGCTGCCGTCGACGAGCGACGGACGGTACTCGTGCCAGCTCGAAGGCAAGCGATCGCGCGACAAGGAAGAAACGATGAGCATGTAGCGCTCGAGCCACATTCCGATCTGGACGAAAAGGGCCACGATCCAAAGCATCCACGGCGTCGTGCGACACGTGCGCACCCACATCGCTTGCGGAGCCACGCAGTTGCAGAAAATGACGATCCAGAAGGCGAGCGCATACGGACCATGAGGTCTCGCGACGAGATAGAGGAAGGCCTCGAAGCGATCGCCGCTTCGCCGGGCCGTGTACGCCTCGAAAATGTACGCATAGGCGACGACGAGACCCGTCGTCAGGAGCATCTTGCCCATGTTGTCGAGATGCTTCTCGGTGACGACGTTCTCGAGACGGTAGAGCGCACGCGCGGGAATCATCAGCGTCAAAACCAGCGCAAATCCCGAGAAAATCGCGCCGGCCACGAAGTACGGCGGGAAGATGGGCGAGTGCCAGCCAGGTAGGATCGCGATCGCGAAATCCATGCTCACGATGCTGTGCACGGAGACGACGAGCGGCGCCGCGATTCCCGCGAGAAGACCATAAGCCACGCGAAAGCGAGCCCACGTACGCGTCGAGCCGTCCCAGCCCAGCGCGAAGATTCCGTAGATCCGGCGGCGCCAAATCGAAGGCGCGCGGTCCCTCACGATCGCGAGATCCGGAACGAGCCCCAAGTACCAGAAGAGAACTGAAACTGTGAGATAGGTGGTGACGGCGGCCACGTCCCATGTGAGCGAGCTTCGAAACTGCGGCCAAACCCTCATGGTGCTCGGATACGGAACGAGCCAATAGAAAAACCAAGCACGCCCCATGTGGAGGAGCGGAAAAAGCGCGGCTTGGACAATCGCGAAGAGCGTCATGCCCTCGGCGAACCGATTGATCGACGTTCGCCATTTCTGACCGAGCAGCAAAAGAAACGCGCTGATGAACGTGCCCGCGTGACCGATCCCGATCCACCACACGAAATTCGTGATGGCGAACGCCCACGCATTCGGCACGTTGTTCCCCCACACGCCGATGCCGGTGACGAGCGTGTAGCCGACGAGCGCGCCGAGAAGGAGGGTCGCCGAGCCGAAGATCCACATCGCCGGTCGGATCCAACGCGGCGGCTCGAGAATCGGCGCGAGCAGTTGATCGGTGAGCGCCCGGGGCGTCGGATTGCCGAGGAGAAGCGCCGACGTCGTCACGGCATTTCCTCGTTCGGATTGTCGATCTTCGCGAGGTAGCGTGTATGGGCCTTCGTTCCGAGGTCGTTGAGAACCCCGAAAAGACGCGGATTCGCGCGCGCGACGGAGACGCGGCTCTTCGAATCGGCGATGTCACCGAAGACGATCGCGGCCGACGGGCAGGCTTGCTCGCATGCAGTGGTGACGTCGCCGTCCGCAAGATTGCGACCCTCCACCTTCGCGTGGATCTCCGCCTCACGAATGCGCTGCACGCAGTACGTGCACTTCTCCATGACGCCGCGCGATCGCACCGTGACGTCGGGATTGTGGACGCGAGGATCCGCGGCGTCGGGATCGCGGTCGTAGTCGAACCAGTTGAATCGGCGCACTTTCCATGGACAGTTGTTCGAGCAAAAGCGCGTTCCGACGCACCGGTTGTACGCCATCTGATTGAGACCATCCGCGCTGTGGGTCGTCGCGTTGACGGGACAGACGTATTCGCACGGCGCGCGCTCGCAATGCTGGCAGAGCATCGGCTCGTGCATCGCGCGCGCGTCGTCGC
>JAICXU010001013.1 GCA_025934595.1 Polyangiaceae bacterium
CCGTGCTCGGCGCGCACTCCTTGTAGCACTGGCCGTGCGGATCATCGCCGTCGCACAAGAGTCCGTCTTGGCAATCACTCGTTCCGTTCGGACATGCGGCGCCGATGCCGCCTTTCGTCATGGTGCCGCCGGCGTCGCCCCCACTGCTCGTCGCAGCTGGCGCGCTCGAGCTCGAGCACGCTGCGACGGACAGCGCCATTCCGAAACCCAACACGATTCGACCCAAGCGCGTTCTCCCTATTTTTTCCGTCAATCGGTCGGATCGGCGTCGAGCCCGGAGTCGCCCGATGCAGCGTCGTCATCGAGCGCGGCGTCGCCCGTCGCGTCTTCGCTGCCCGCGTCCGGCATCGGCTTGAGCGGCGGACACGTGCTCGCCGGAATTTTTTGGCTCACGGCCGGAATCGTCCGCAAGTAGATCGCGATGTCGTACTGCTGATCGACATCGAGCGATTTGAAACGCGGCATCGTGAAACAAAGAGGCTGCAAGTTTTTGTCGATGCCGAGCGTCATCGCGCGCACGATCTGATCATCGGTCCACGAGCCGAGCCCCGTCTCGACATCGGGCGTGAGATTCGCCGGGTAGGCCTGCGTGCCGAGACGCGGGATCGGCGACCCCGCCAAATCTTGCTGATGACAATCCATACAGCCCTTCTTCACGACGAGCGCTTGTCCCGCCGCCGCGCGGCCGCCGTCGATGGATGCGTCGGCCGCGCCCGAGCTCGTGACCCGCACGACGTCACCGCAGCCACCCGCGATCGGGGCGACGCCGAGCACGAGGGCCGCCAAGGCGGCCAGGCGAGATCTTCGAAGTGCGGGCTTCACCGGCGACGTCCGGAGTACGGGCGTCTGCAACTTCGGTAACGCGACGGCTACGCGATTTTTTCGATGACGTTCGGATCGTCGATCAAACGCGCGGTTTCGTCGTCGGTTCTTCTTTCGCGTGGGCCAGAAGGCGCGCGCGGAGACGGGATGCATAACCTGCTTTGTTTTCTTGTTTCACGCGTGCGATCGCGAGCGCATCGTCCGGCACGTCTTTCGTGACCGTCGTACCCGTGGCCACGTAGGCGCCTTTTCCGATCCGCACGGGCGCGACGATCTGCGAGTCGCTTCCGATGAACGCGTCGTCGTCGACGATCGTCGTATGTTTTTGCACGCCGTCGTAGTTGCAGAAGATGGTGCCCGCGCCGATGTTCGCGCGCGCGCCGATGACGCCGTCACCGAGATACGCGAGGTGATTCGCCTTCGCGCCTTCGCCGAGCTTCGTCTTCTTCGTCTCGACGAAGTTGCCGACGTGCGCATTTTTGCCGATGTCGCTCGACGGTCTCAGGTTCGAAAACGGCCCGATTTGCGCGCCGTCCGCGATCCTCGAGTCTTGCGCGACCGTGTACGGCTTGAGGACGACGCCGTCGCCGATCTCGACGTTCGTGAGCACACAGCCCACGTCGACGATGCCGCGCGCGCCGATCTTCGTCGTGCCGCGGAGCACCGCGCCGGTTTCCACCGTGGCATCTTCGCCGATCGAAACGCCGGCATCGATGCGCGCCCCGTCTTTCACGGTGACGCCCGCGAGACGATGGGATCGCGCGATGGTCTCGTACATTTTCTCTTCTGCGCGCGCGAGCTGGTCGCGATCGTTCACGCCGACGAGGACGTTCGCGCCGAGCGCCACGCGTCCGACGCGATGTCGCGCCGCAACGGCGATCGCGACGATGTCGGTGAGGTAATATTCTTTCTGGGCGTTGTCGGTCTTGAGGAGCCCGAGCGACTCGATCGCGAAGTCACGTTCTGCCGCAAAAATCCCTGGATTTATCGTTTTGACGGCACGCTGCGCGTCGGTCTTGAGATCGCGTTCTTCG
>JAICXU010000298.1 GCA_025934595.1 Polyangiaceae bacterium
CCGGCGCCGACAAAGCCGGTGGCAGCGGCGTGAAGGATCCCGGCGCGCACGACAAGAAGCCGCAAGGCGGCGGAAGAAAAGTCGCCGGCGCGGAGGGCAAGTTCGGAAAACAAGGACCGAACGATCACACGGAATTACCCGGCGAAATCAAGCCCGCCACGCACTTCGACGGCCTCAGCGAGGTGCTCGCCTCCGACGACGGCAAAGAGATCGCGCACACGCTGAAGACGATCGACAACGTCGCGAACGCGCTTTCTGGAATCAACTCCGCGAACATCGTGCTCGGCGGCGGCAGCGGCACCGGCCTGAAAGGCAGCGGCGCAGGCGGCGGCGGCACGGGCGCGGGCGTTCCATTCGGATCGGGCAAGCTCGACACCGGATGGGGATTCGGAAACGGCGGCGGATACGGCGCGGGCGGCGGCGGACCCGGCGGCGCGGGCAGCGGCGGCTACGGACGCGGCGGAGCGGGCGGTGGATCCGGAAATGGAAATGGCAGCGGCGGCGGATCGGGCGAGCACGGCGTCGGCATCACGGGCGGGGCACCGACCGCACACGGCGGGCTCTCACCGGAGCAAGTGCGTCGCGTCGTCGTCGCGCACACCGGCGCCCTCCGCGCGTGTTACGAAACGGAAGCCTCACGCAATCCGAACTTGCACGGCGGTGTCACCGTCGCCTGGAAAATCCAGCCCGATGGCTCGGTCCTGAACGCGTCGCTCGCGAGCACGACGATGAACAATCCCCGCGTCGAGGGATGTGTGCTTCGTCAGGTAAAGACGTGGCACTTTCCGACGAGCGATTCCGCGACCGACGTCGCGAGCTATCCATTCAAGTTCGGCGTCGGGAACTGAGTCCGGCGTGTCGTCAAGGTAGCCGCGGCAAGTAGCGAGCATTCGGTGGCGCCGTGCTATGACGCGCGTGGATGCGAGCACGACTCACGCTCCTCACTTTGACCGCGTTTTCTTCGCTGATTTCGGCCTGTGGTGGTGACGTGCCTCCGCCGCATCCTCCCGCGTTCGTTCCGCCGGAGCACGGGTTCGTCGCGTTCGCGCATGATGCCGAAAGAGATGCTCCGAAGGCCGCCGCGAAGGCGCTCGCGCCGCTCGCTCCGGTGAGCGAAGATTTTCCGCGTCTCTTCGCGAAGACGCGCGGATTCAAGCTCGGCGCGCCGCACGACATTCGTCCGACCGAGGACGGCAAGCACGTCTTCTTCTTACGCGCGAAGGCGGAAGACGCGCGGCAATCGCTCTACGAGGTCGACCTCACGCGAAACCAAGAAGTGGAAGTGCTGTCGCCCGAGACGCTCCTCGGTGACAAGGCAGAAAATCTCACGAAAGAAGAGCGAGCGCGGCGCGAGCGCATGCGCATCACGACGAGCGGGCTCACTTCGTACGAGGCCACGAAGGACGGCAATGACGTCGTCGCGGTCCTCTCCGGAAGGCTCTTTCACTGGTCGCGCAAAACGGGAACGACGACCGAGCTCGAGACCGGTGACGGCGCCGTCGATCCGCATCTCTCGCCGGACGGCAAACGCGTCGCGTACGTGCGGAGCCAAGACCTCTATGCGATTGGCCTCGACGGCGGAAAAGAAGAACGCATCACGCTCGGCGGCACGGAACGCAAAACGCACGGGCTCGCGGAGTTCATCGCGCAAGAAGAGCTCGATCGCGAGCGCGGTTTTTGGTGGTCGCCGGATTCGAAATCGATCCTCTACGAAGAGGCGGACACGTCGAAGGTCGAGACCTACTTCATTTCCGATCCCGCGCATCCCGAGCGGCCACCCGACGCGAATCCCTATCCGCGCGCAGGCACCACGAACGCGACGCTGCGTTTCGGAGTCGTGTCGTCGCACGGTGGCGCGACGAAGTGGATCGCTTTCGACAACGCGAAGTACCCCTACGTCGCGAAGGTGACGTGGCAGAAAAATGCGCCGCCGACTTTTTATGCGCTCGACCGCGCAGAGCGAAATGGGCTTCTTTTTACGGCAAATCCGAGCACGGGAAAAATTTCGACGCTCCTCGAAGAGCACGACGCCGCATGGCTCGACGTCGACACGTCGTGTCCCCAATGGCTGGACGACGGCAGCGCGTTCTTGTGGTCGTCGGAGAAGAGCGGCGCGTGGCAGCTCGAGCTTCACGACAAGAGCGGCGCGACGAAGGACGTCGTCGTCAAAGCCGAGCGCGGCTATCGCGCGCTTCTGAAGGCCGACTCGAAGAAGCACGTCGCGTTCGTGGAAGCGTCGCCGGTGCCCGCCTATCAGTGGGTCGAGAGCGCTTCGCTCGACGGCTCGGCGCCGCCGCGCATCGACGTCGAACCCACCGACTGGGTGTCGGCCGGCTTCGGCGACTCCACGGACGTGTACGCGGCGCGCGAGGCAACACTCGCCGAAATGCCGCGCTGGTATTTGCGATGGGTGGGCTCCTCGCAGGTGCGGGAGATTCACGCGGACGTAGCGGCGCCGCCATTTTTTCCGAAGCCGCAGATGATCACGCTCGGTCCAGACCAGCCCGCTGTCGTCATGATTCGTCCGCTGCACGTGTCGGCTGCCGCTCCGCATTCGCTCGCCTTGATCGACGCGGCCTATGGTGGTCCGGGCTACACGACCGTCATCAGCGACATGACCGTGTATCTTCGCGCGCAATGGATCGCCGACGAAACCGGCGCGATCGTCGTTTCGATCGACGCGAAGGGAACGCCGTATCGCGGACGCAATTGGGAGCGTGCTCTGCAAAATAAAATGGGCGACGTTCCGCTCGAGGGCCACATCGAAGCCATTCGCGAGCTCGAAAAACGTTTCCCCGAGATCGATCCGAATCGCGTCGGCATTTATGGCTGGTCGTACGGCGGATATTTGTCCGCGTACGCGGCGCTGAAACGCCCGGATATTTTCAAAGTCGCCGTCGCAGGAGCGCCGCCGGCAGATTGGCGCGACTACGACACCGCGTACACGGAGCGGTATCTCGGAAATCCGAACGACAACGGCGCCGCCTACGACGCCTCATCGCTCTTGCCGCTCGCCGAAAAGCCGGCCGGTGCTGCCTCCGCCGCGATGCTCGTCATCCACGGCACCGCCGACGACAACGTCTACTTCTTGAACTCGCTGAAGCTCGTCTCGGCGCTCGCGAGAGGACATCGCAGCTACGATTTCGTTCCGGTCCCCGGCGTCACGCACATGCTCTACGCCCCGGACACGAGCGGTCCCGTGTGGGCGCAAGTCGCCACCTTCTTGCGCGATCATTTGCGAGCTGCGCCGTGAAGCGGACGCGCGTCGGCATCGTCGGCTGCGGCGTCATGGGTGCGCGGCACGCACGCGTGTTCGGTGCGCTCGATTCCGATTTCGAGATCGCCGGCGCGCTCGATCCGAACGGATCAAAAATTCCCGCGTTTTTACGGCATTTCATGCGCCTCGAGGATTTGATCGACGCATGCGATCTCGTCATCGTTTCGAATCCCATCGAGTCGCACGCCGCCGCCGTCATGCGCTCACTCGAGCGCGGAAGGCACGTGCTCGTGGAGAAGCCGATCGCCGCCACCGCGAAGGAGGCGAGGACGCTCGTCGATCGCGCAAAGACCTCGTCGGGGCATTTGTTCGTCGGTCACTCCGAGCGTTTTCATCCCGTCGTGCGCGCGCTCGCCGCCGAGCTTCGCGGCCAGCACATTCGCGCGATGCATTTTCGACGCATCACGAGCGGCACGCCTCGCGACGCAAGCCTCCGCACATGCGAGGCGGACGCTCTTCTCAACTTGGCGGTGCATGACATCGACCTCGCGGCGTACCTCGCGAGGAGCGGCGCGAGCTTGCAGGCGACGTCGTTTCGAAACGGAGTCGCGTCGATCGATCTCGCATTGGCGGGCGGGGCTCACGTGCGGATCGAGACGGGGCGCACCGATTCGCCCGAGCGCACGATGACGCTCGAGACCGACCAGGGCGCGTATCACGCCGATTTTCGCGCGAGCACGCTCCGCCTCACGCATCGCGATCCGCTACAAAACAAGGTGTTTTCGTTGTCGAATGAGGAGCCCCTCTCGGCGCAGGCCACCGCCGTCGCCACCATCCTCGAAGGCGACACGGCGCCGATCGCGAATGGCGAAGACGGCGCGCGTGCCGTCGCCATCGCCGAAGAGGCGCTTCTTCTGCTCGGCGCGCCCATGAAAGCCGCCGAAAACTTGTAGCTTTCTCGATGCCCCTGGTACGCGGAAGGGTATGTCGCGTTTCGAAGAGGACGACGCTCCCGAGGAGAGCGAGCGCGGTTTTCGCCCGATGCTCCGCGCCGGCGCGCGGTTCTCGCGCGAGGCCTCACGTCGGCCGATCCTCGTCTTCGAGGACGTCTACAAATCGTACCGGCCAGGCTCGCCGGTGCTTCGCGGAACGAACCTCGTCATCGAACGCGGCGAGTTCGTGTTCGTCACGGGTCCGAGCGGCGCGGGAAAATCCACGATGCTCCGCCTCCTCTATCGATCCGAGACGGTCGACGAGGGCCGCATCTTGTTTCTCGGTCGCGACGTCGCACGCTTGACCGACACGTCGATCCCGTTCTTGCGTCGCAATTTGGGCGTGATTTTCCAGGACTTCAAGCTCGTCGAGACGTGGACCGTGTTCGAGAACGTCGCCGTCACGCTCGAAGTGCTCGGCTTGCCGGGGCGGCTCGTTCGGACGCGCGTCGGCGAAGCTCTCGAGCACGTGGGGCTCGCCGGTCGAGGCGATTCGCTCGCGGGAGTGCTGAGCGGCGGCGAGCAGCAACGTGTCGCGATCGCGCGCGCGATCGTCGGTGAGCCTGCGCTCGTCCTCGCCGACGAGCCGACCGGCAACCTCGATCCGCAGCTCGCGATCGACATCTTGGGTCTCTTCGAAGAGATCCACGAGTCGGGAACGACGGTGCTCTTCGCGACGCACGATCGATCGCTGCTCGAAATTCGTCCTCGCCGGCTCATCGTGCTCGACGAAGGAAAAGCCATCGACGTTCGCCGCGGAATCGCCCTCCCCGAAGAAGAGCTCGCGGCGCCGCTCCCGCACTGACGCAATAAGCTTTAAAATAGGGGTTTTGCGATGATCGATCTGTCGAGAGGAACCACACGCCGCGCGCGGCGAGGCATGCTCCGCGAATGGCGGCTCCATGCGCTCAGCATTTTTTCACTCGCGGTCGCGTTCGTGTGTCTCGGGTCCGCGCTCCTCGTGGTGACGAACCTCGACGCCGTGCGCGAGCGATGGGCACATGCCGGTCGCGCGTCGATCTACTTGAAGGATTCGGCTTCGGGCGAAGAGGTGACGGCCCTGAAGGGCGCTCTCGCGAAGGTACCCGCGGTCGCCG
>JAICXU010000932.1 GCA_025934595.1 Polyangiaceae bacterium
ATCGCCCGACATCACGTCGGCGACGACGATGGGCATCTTGCGCGAATCGCTCGATCGCTTTCGCGCGAGCCTCCACATCGATCCGCTCTCGGTCACCGCCGCCACGGGTCTCGCCCGCGTCGCGCCGCGCATGCAGGACGCGGAGGGCTCGTTCGCGGCGGCGTCGTCACTCGCGGAGCTGTCGGTGAATCCGCGCGCGCGTGCGCGCTATTTGCTCGACGCGGCCGACATTCTCCTCCGCGCCGGTCCCGACGAGCGGCTCGGAAAAGGCCCAGAAAGGCGCACGAAAGCGTGCATTTTGCTCGAGCGCGCGATCGACACCGATCCCGATTCCATCCCCGCCGCAGGCCGGCTCGCGACGGTGCGGCAAGAGAACGGCGAGTCCGAAAAAATCGTCGACACGTTCCGCAATGCGATCAAGCGCGCGAAGGCCGCCGATTCCATCGTCCTCCTCGGGTCGGAGATCGCGCGCGTCGCTCGTGACGAGCTCAACGACCTTCCGCTCGGCATCGAGGCGATGCGCCGCGTGCGCGAGGCAGCGCCGAATCATGCACCTTCCCTTCTCACGCTCGCCGAGCTCTGCATCGCGCAGCGTTCTTGGCCCGAGGCCGTCGACGCGCTGGAGGCCGTCGTCAACGGCGGGCGTGATCCGGCGCCGCGCCTCACTGCGCTCTTCGCGCTCGCGAGCATCTACGAGCACGTGCTTTCGAAGCCGAACGACGCGGAAGACTCGATTCGCAAAGCCCTCGACATCGATCCGGCGAACGCGCGCGCCTTGAAGGCGCTCCTTCGCCACATCACGAGCGTGCGCAACGCGTCCATGGAGGATCTCGGGCGCGAGGAACGCGAAGAGGTCGCATCGCTCTTCGAGCGCCTCACGAACGTCGAGCGCGATCCGGCGCAGCGGTGCGATCTCTTGCTGCAGCTCGCCGACATTCGCAACAAGCTCGGCGACAAGCCCGCCGTCGAGCGCGCGCTCATCGAAGCGACGGCGCAAAATCCGGCGAGCGTGTCCGCGTTCGCGCGTCTCGCGGCTTGTTTTCGCACGCCGCCGGCTGTCGCGAGCGATCCGTGGACCCGCGATCACGTCGGTCATGCGCGGGCGCTCGCGCAAGTCATCGGTCGCGGCACGCAGCTCGGCAAAGTGGATGCGCGCTGGTATGCCGCGCTCGGGCAAATCGAAATCGAGTCGCTCGGTCGCGTGCGGGACGGCATCACGCATCTTCAACAAGCGGTGCAGATCGATTCGGATCTGCACGAGGTCCGCCTCGAGCTCGCGAAGGCCTTCACGCGAGCCAGCGCCCACGACGAAGCCTCACGCGTCCTCGTGGGCATGCTCGCGCCGCAGGTACCGAAGGACATCGTCACCGGCGAAGAAGGAAAATCAGCGCCCATCGTGCTCATCAAAGAGCCCGCCGCTGCGCTCGGCATGCTCGAGCAATCGCTCGGAGCCGAGCGTCGGTCGGAAGAAGCGCTCGTCGCGAGCGAGCTTCGCGCCGTCGCCGCCGATCTCGACGAAGGTCGCCTTGCATGGCTGCGGTCACGACGCTTGCCGCCGGTCGAGCAACATCACGCCCAGCTCGATCGCCCGACCCTCGTCACGCACGTGCTGCCGCCCGAAGGCCGTCACGTTCTTCTCGAGGTCGCGGCCGCGATGGCGGGTATGGAATCGAAGATTTTGCGCGCAGATTTGACCGAAATCGGCATCTCGGCGCGCGACCGCATCTCGCCGCGAACGAATCACCCGACGCGCACGCTGCTCGATCGTCTCGCGAAGACGCTCGGCCTCGCCGACATCGATCTCGTCATCACGCCCTCGGTCACGCGCACGCGCGTGCTCGCGCTCGACACGCTTTGGGTCGTCGCCCCTCGTTCGCTCACCGAGCTTCCGGAGCCGCAACAGCTCGCCGCGCTCGGCCGCACGCTCGCTCGCATCGCGTTCGGCGTGCCGTGGCTCGAAGAGCTCCCGCCGCCGCACATCGAGGCCTTCCTCATCGCGTGCGCGCGTCAGGCCGTGCACGGCTACGGCGCCGACGACGTCGACGTGCTGTCCTCGAAGCTCGTCGCGCAATACGAGCCGAGCGTCGCGC
>JAICXU010000134.1 GCA_025934595.1 Polyangiaceae bacterium
ACTCGCAGCTCAAGATCGACGACAGCTCGAACGCGGTCGCGAACTACAAGAACGAGGTCGATCTCCTCATCACGTCGTCGCGCACCGACATGACGTCGGTGAACAACGGGGGCGCGCCGAGCTGGATGCAGGGTGAGTTCTCGGTCGTTCGCCTGACGTCGCAAGGTCCGCAGATCAACACGATGCAGCGGATGGATCTGCCGCAGCTCGACGGCGAGCGCAATTGGCAGAAGCCGAACATCATGGCGACGAACAAGTACTACTTGCTCGTGGCCGCGAGCGAGGACAACGGCGAGAACAACAACCCGCAGGTCGTCGCGTTCGTCTACGACAAGATGACGCTGCAACCCGTGAAAGTTCTCAACTCGAACCGCTCGGACAGCACGAAGAAGCCGACGAACCTCATCGAGCTCTCGGGTCAGAACGACGGTCAGCAATACGGCCCGCACAGCATCGTGCGTCTCGCGGACAACTCGTTCGTGATGGGGGTGCAGCGCAACAACCAAGCGGCGTACGTTCTTCGCGTCACGGTCGACGAGTCGCCGTCGGACGGCGTGAATCTGAACGTGAACTATTTGAAGCGCGTGCTCGACGACGCGCAGCACTGCCGCCCCGACATCACCGCCGACGGCTACATGACGACGGTCGAAGCGAACGATCAGCCGGCCGACATCGGCGTGCGCGTCATCCACTTCGACACCGACACCGGCGACGTCATCAAGTCGAAGCTGATCGCCGCGAGCGATCCGGATCACAACAAATACGCGGTGCAGCCGAACATCGCCGACCTCGGCGACAAGATCGGCATCAGCTACCAGATGAGCGAGAAGATGCGCGACGGCAACGGCCACACGGGAGGCTCGAACCTCTCGATGGTCGCCATCGTGAACAAGTCCGATCTCTCGATCGTCGGAAAGCCGGTCTCGGCCATCGCGCCGAACGCGCGCCACGCCGGATCGATCGGCGGGCTCTGGGGCGAGGACGGCAAGGAGATGCAATCGTTCATCTCGCTCGCAGGCTCCTCGACCGGCACCGGCAAGGGCATGGCCCAAGTCGTTCCGTTCGACGCGACGACGAACACGCTCGGCGTGAAAGATCCCGGCAAGCTCTACGAAGTCTCGACGTATTCGGACATCGCGGGCACGGTCACGCGCGGCAAACGCAATCCGAACAACCAAGGTCGCGGCTTCATCTACGCGTACGCGAACATCCCGAACCCGGGCTACATGGGCGGCGATGCGGCGTTCATGCCGGAAGTGAAATCGTTCTACGGCTCGGCGGTCGGCGGTTACACGAACGCGACGACGGCGATGGCGGGCGCGCGCGAAAGCATCTGGCTGTCGCTCGTTCCCGAGGTCTGGCAGCAAGGTCTCACGACGACGCCGGGAACGGCGACCCCGACGCCGGGCACGGGAGAGGGCGGCCTCGGACCGCTTCCGCGCACGGCCGCTGCGGGCACCAACACGGATCCGAACGCCACGAGTGACGACGCTCCTGCGCTCGGCAGCTCGGGCTGCGCATGCACGACCGCCGGCACCGCGCCCGCCGGTGAGACGGGCGGAATCGCCGCGCTCTTCGCGATGATCGGCCTCGTGCTCGCTCGTCGTCGCGCGAGCAAGGAGTCGTGAGCGCCATGGAACCGCGTCGTCAATTCATCGTGGGTCTCGCTGCGATCGTGGCCGCCGCCGCCATGGCCGCTTGCGGAAATTCCGATTCGCTCACGGTTCCGGACGACGGAACGGGCGCGAGCGGTGCGACCGGCGGCGATTACTCGGCTCCCGCAGCCGCCCCGAGCGCGGCCGACGACACGCCGCCTCCCGGCGTCGATGACAACGCCGCGAAGGTGTACTTCGTCCAGAACGTCTACCCCGCGCTCATGGTCACGTGCGGATCCTGTCACGTCGCGCCTGGAAACAACGGCGCTCCCGCGTGGCTCTCTTCCGCGAGCGCGAGCGACGCGTACACGATGATCGAAGCGCGCGGATACATCAACCTCACGAGCTCGCTGCTCCTCAAGAAGGGCGCGCACGAAGGACCCGCGCTCACGCCCGACGAAACGAACGGGATCACGCAGTGGCTCACGCTCGAGATGCAAGTGCGCGGCAACGCGACGCCGGCCAACCTGCTCGCGAAACTCGGCGACTGCCTCGACAAGACGAAGTTCGACACGATCGCGCTCGACAAGCTCCGCACGACGCCGCGCACGAACGAGAACACCGATCGCTGCACGGGCTGCAACAAGGCGTACTGTCAGACCTGTCACGAGCAGGGCGAGTACACGATGTACTCGAACGACGGGACGCTCGGCACCTCGACGTTCGATGCGCTTGCTTCGAACATGACGTCGTCCGACGGTACGTTCCTCATCGAAAAGTACATCACGACGAACGGCACGACGCTCGTTCCGTCGACGGCAATCTCGGACAAATCTGCGGTGACGCAGACGGGTCCCGCGTATTCGCATCCGATGTTCCTCGTCGACGACACCATGAAAGCCGCGATTCTCGACTTCGCGAACGACGCGATCACGAAGTACAACGCAAAGAGCTGCGGCCAATAAGCAGCGGCTCGTCCCGGCCCGCTGCAGTAGGATGAACGCATGCAGGCCGTCGCCAAAGCAGACCCACGAGGCAGGGTATTTTACCTGCTCGCGGTGGCCGTCGGCGTCTTCTTTCTGAAGAAGCCGTGGGAGATCGGCGGCCTCCTCGGGCTGCACGCGGCGCTGTGGATGGCGGTTGGCCTCGGCCCCGCTCGTCTCGCGCGTCAGGTCGTGAAGCTCTGGGGCTTCACGCTCTTCATCCTGATATCGTACGCGCTCTGCTCGGACGACCCCACGACCGACACGTGGACGCGGATTCATCTCGGCGCTTTCGACCTCCCCATCAATACGGCGGGCGCGGTCGCCGGCGCGCTGATGCTCATGCGCCTCTTGACCGTCATCCTCGCATCGCAAATCGCGCGCGCCGGTGACGGTCGCGCGATCGCGGCGGGCCTCGACAAGCTCGGCGTTCCGAAGATCGTCGCCGCGTCCATCGACGCGGTGCTCGCGCTGCTCGACGGCGAAGGCGGTGGCGGACGAGGTCGCGGAAAAGGCGGCGGCGGCGGTGGGGGTGGTGGTGGCGGCGGACGTCGTCGTGACGGCGATGGGCCCGAAGAAGGTTTTTTTGCATCCGTGCGTCGTCTCGGCCGAGGTGACGTCGCGCCGATCGTGCGGCGCATCGATCGGCAAAAAGAGCGCACCGAAGCGCAACTCGAAGGACAAGATCTCGGGCCGAAAGGCCGTGAAATCGCGCGCGACGTCGCCGTCATCGCCGGCGTCTCGCTCGTCATGCTCGGCATCAAAGCGCTCAAGGTCTTGCCGAGCATTCCGTTCGCACCCGGACACAAGCTCGTCATTTTGACTCCGCTCTACATCGTCGCTTCGCTCAAAACGAAATCGCGGTTCGGGGCGACGCTCACCGGTCTCACGATGGGCACCGTCGCATTTCTCCTCGGCGACGGTCGTTACGGCATCTTCGAGATCTTGAAGCACATCACGCCGGGCCTCGTGTGCGACGCGCTCGTGCCGATCGTGATGCGCATGCGTTCGCCGGGTCCTGTCGTCTTCACGATCCTCGGCGGCATCATCGGCGCCGGTCGCTTCACCACGATCTTCTTCATCACGCTCGCGGTGCAGCCGCCGAAAATCGCGTTCGCGATGCTCATTCCCGGCTTCACCGTGCACACGGTGTTCGGCGCGCTCAGCGGATTCGTCACGTACCAGATCGTCAAAGCCATGCGTGCGCTGCCGCCGACGACATCGGACTCCGGCGCGATGCATCCTCTCGTCGAATCGAAAGGCACGAAATCATGAGCAAGCTCGTCACGGGCGACGGTCGCACGCACATCGCGTCTTCTCTCATGCGCGAATCGCTCGTCGATCGCAGCGTCATCGCGAAGACCGACAGCGATCGCGAATTTTCGATCATGCCCGACGTGAAGCTCGTCGGCCTCGGCGGTCATTCGATCTTCGATCGCGGAAAAGAGGCTCTTTTCCCGCTCGCCGAGGAGCTCGCTTCGCTGCGGCATCGATACAAAATGATGATCGGCGTCGGCGGCGGCACGCGCGTGCGCCACACGATTTCGATCGCCCTCGATCTCGGATTGCCCACCGGCGGCGTCGCGCAGCTCGTCGGCGCGATGGAAGAAGCGAACGCGGTCTTCTTGAACGCGCTCCTCGCGAAGCACGGATCGATCGTGATGCAACGCGAGCACTTCTGGGAGCTGCCGCTCTATCTCGAGAGCGGCATGCTGCCGATCGTCATCTCGATCCCGCCGTACCACTTCTGGGAGCCGCCGCCCGAGCACGGTCCCTTGCCGACGCACGGATCCGACTTCGGTCTCTTCATCCACGCCGAGGTGCTCGGCATGGAGAAGCTCTACTTCGTGAAGGACGAGGACGGCCTCTACGATCGCGATCCGAAGAAGCACAAGGACGCGAAGCTCATCAAAAAAATATCGCTCGGCGATCTCCTCGCGAACATGCCCGAAGATCTCATCCTCGATCGCCAGCTCTTCACGGCGTGGAAAACGGCGCGTCACGTGCGCGAGGTGCACATCGTGAATGGCTTGAAAAAAGGGGAATTGACGCGCGCGCTCGCGGGCGAGGACGTCGGCACCGTGATCACGAAAGAGGCGCGCCATGCATGACCCGGGTCATGGAAGCGGACGACGCACCATCGAGAGCAAGTACGCGGACGAGCCGCTCACGCAAAATTCCGGCGACTCGTCGTATGACGCCGTCGCGCTCATGCCGGACGTGAAGGTCCTCAAGATGGGCGGCCAGTCGATCATGGATCGAGGACGCTCCGCGCTCTTTCCGATCTTGGACGAGCTCGCGGCCGCGAAAGACAAGCACAAGCTCCTCCTCTGTTGCGGAGGCGGAACGCGGGCGCGCCACATTTACGCGATGGCCTCCGACCTCGAGCTGCCGACGGGCGTGCTCGCCGCGCTCGGCGGATACGTGCCTCGTCAAAACGCGCGCATGCTGCAAATGCTCCTCGCGAAGCACGGCGGCATTTTCATGCTCCACGACGACTTCGAAAAGCTGCCGCTCTACTTTCGTCTCGGCTGCATTCCGATCATGACGGGCATGCCGCCGTTCGGTTACTGGGAAAAACCCACGGAAAATGGACGCATCCCGCAGCATCGGACCGACGCTGGCGTCTTTCTCTCCGCGGAGGTGCTCGGCGCGAAGCGCGCGATCTTCATCAAAGACGAAGCGGGCCTCTACGACGACGATCCGAAGAAGAACAAGAGCGCGAAGCACATCTCGCGGATCGGCGCGCGTGAGCTCTTGAAGCTCGACTTGCCGGATCTGATCGTGGAACGCATCGTCATCGAATATCTCACGCGCGCACGTTTCTGCCACGAGCTCCAAATCGTGAACGGGCTCGAGCGCGGGATGGTGACACGCGCATTGGAGGGCGAAGATGTCGGCACGATCATCTACAGGGACTGAAATCGCGCTCGCTCTCGGCGTCGTGCTGGCGAGCGTCTCGGGCATCTCGTGCAAGCGAGGCGCGCCGCCCTCGACGAGCACGCAGTCCGCGCCGCTCAAAGTCGCGGCCGCCGCCGATCTCGCGTCCGCCTTCAAAGACGTGGGCGACGCGTACCGAGCGAAGACCGGACAAGAAGTGAAGTTCTCGTTCGGATCCACCGGGCTCCTCGCGAAGCAAATCGCGGAAGGCGCGCCCTACGACGTCTTTGCCGCCGCCAACGTCTCGTACGCGGACGACACCACGAAGGCCGGCGCGTGCTTCGCGGACACGAAATCGCTCTACGCGACGGGCCGCATCGTCATGTGGGCGCCGAAGAACGCGCCGCTCCCGGCGAAGATCGAGGATCTCGCGGATCCGAAATTCGCAAAAATCGCGATCGCGAATCCCGGGCACGCGCCCTACGGACAAGCGGCAAAACAAGCGCTGACGAAGGCGGGCATCTGGGAGAAAGTCGCGTCGCGCATCGTGTACGGCGAGAACGTGCAACAAACGCTGGAGTTCGCGCAGTCGGGAAATGCCGAAGTGTCGATCGTCGCGTTGTCGCTCGCGATCGTCTCCGAAGGACAATACGTCGTCGTCGATTCGGCTCTGCACGATCGCATCGACCAAGCGCTCGTCGTCTGCAAAGGAAGCTCGGGCAACGTGCCGAGCGAAAGCGGCAAAGCATTCACCGCGTTCGTCGGCTCGTCCGAGGGCCGCGCGATCATGCGTCGCTATGGATTCCTTCTCCCCGGCGAGACGCCGTTGGCCGTCGATCACGCTGGACCTTCGAGGAAGGAATGAAGCACGTCTCGTGGGCATGCGCGGCGCTCCTCGCGCTCGGCGCATGCACGAAAGCGAGCGAATCCACCGACGCGAAGCGCACGCCGAAGCCTCCGCCTGCGCCCGCAAGCGCCGAGAATTCGGCTGCGATTTCGATCGCCGTGGAGATCGATGGCGCGCCCGCTCCTCTTCTCGACTCCGCGAAGCTCGCGAGCACCCCTCCCGATTTCAAAGACGAGGAGCACCGCG
The DNA here is from genome assembly GCA_025934595.1 of Polyangiaceae bacterium. Lineage (GTDB taxonomy): Bacteria > Myxococcota_A > Polyangia > Polyangiales > Polyangiaceae > JAICXU01. The sequence goes on from JAICXU010000134.1 coordinate 6,552, forward strand.
CGTGGAAGCTGTCGACGCTGCTCGCGAACACGAATCGGCCCGGCATGGCCTTCGCGGTGAGCGGCGATCAAGGCGTCACGATCGTGCTCCGATCGCCGAAAAATCCAGGCGATCCGTTTCCCGCCGCGATGCTGAATCGGCGCGGTGAGCTCTTCGCGACGCTCATCGATCCCGCGCAGCCATTCCCCGCGTACCACGGACAGGGAGGCCGTCTCGCGCGTCCCGGCGATCCGTCGGCGCGCATCGGTGGCGTCACGAAGATCCGCGCCTACGTCGAGATGGACTCTGGAACGGCGTCAAAATAAGGTCGGATCGATGATCGACGCTCAGGCCGCGCGCGTGCTCATCGTCGACGACGAGCCGGATCTTCGCAATCTCCTCACGTTCAATCTGGAGTCTGCCGGCTTCGCCGTGCACGCCGTCGGCAATGGAAAAGACGGATTGTCGGCCACGCACGCGAACCGCCCGGACGTCGTGATTCTCGACATCATGTTGCCCGACATCATGGGCACGGACGTATGTCGCCAGCTTCGCGCGAACGCATCGTCGGACGACGTGGCCGTGCTGATGCTCACCGCGCGCGGAGACGAAGGCGATCGTCTGCTCGGCTTCGAGGTCGGCGCCGACGACTACGTCGTGAAGCCTTTCAGCGTGCGCGAGGTGGTGATGCGCGTCAAGGCGCTCGCACGTCGCGGTCGCGAACGGCACGCGGCGAAGGACGCAAAAGACGACGGGGCGCGCGTCCGCTGGCGCGGCCTCGAGATCGATCGCGCGAGGCAACGCGTGACGACCGACGGCACCGATCTTTCGCTTCGTCCGCTCGAGTTCAAGCTGCTCTCGATGTTCGTCGATCATCCCGGCCGCCTTTTCAGCCGCGCCGATCTCTTGAGCGAGGTGTGGGGCATCCA
>JAICXU010000625.1 GCA_025934595.1 Polyangiaceae bacterium
ACCCGGCGAGACCCAATGCTTGAAGAGCATGATGTGCTCGACGTTGTTGACGGCGTCGCCCGGCATGAGCGCCTCGGCGGGGATCGTGTGCGAGACGGCGTTATCGAAAGGCGCGAGCGTCGTCGTGACGCGACCGGGCGCGGGCAGCCCCCACGCCCACGACACGAGACCGGAGCAGTCCGAGCGATACGGATTCCATGCCGCGTTGTCTTTGCGCGAGCAGATGTGCGAGCACGCCGTGTCGCCGTCGACCGCGTGGTTCGCGCTCTGGCAGTACTTCAGTTTCGCGTCGACCCATTCCTCTGCACGCGCCACCGCGTCCGCGCGCGAGAGCTCGGCGGCGTCTTCGCCAGTGGCGCCTTCGCCATCATCGGGTGTGCTCGAGCAACCGCCGAGGCCGAGGACCGCGAGGCCCACGAAAGCGAGAGAAACGAGGCCGACCTTCGAGCTCTTGGCAATGTTCGATTCGCGCATGACATGCCTATGAGCATCGGACATGCCACGATCGCGAGCTTCTGGAATGCCGTAAAAATAGCCAGATCGTGAATCGCGCGGCGTTTCCTTCCACGAAAATCGGGCCTTCCGACGTTTGACTACATGATTCGTGCGATCCGAAACGCGCTTTCGCGAGCCTCGTCACGGCTCGCGAATTCGTTCGCGATTCGCGACGTGTGAGCGCACGCCGATCCACCGGCGAAGTGTCGCGGAGAAGAAGATGAGACCGAGACCGCGACCTCGACCTAGGAAGTCGATACTCGAGGTCGATGGGTCGACGACGGTCGACGGTCAGCGCGGCGCGTAGATTCCCAGCACGTAGTTGTTGCCCGGCGGGAAGTTCTTGCTGCCGCGATAGCCCATGTTGCCGTCGTTGTAGAACGTGCCGTTGCCGCCCGCGACGACGATGTCGCCCGCGACGGGATTGTGCGTGCCCGGCGTGCCTGCGCGGACGACGATGATCGATCCGGCCGGCGCGTCGTACGGATTCGTGATCGGCAAACGCTGCAGGCCCAAGCTCTGCGCGTTCGTCTGTCCATTCGCGCCGCGATGATTCATGTAGTCGGCGAAGTCGTGCGCGTAACCTTGATCGGACGCGGGGAGGGGTCGAAGCTGCGCGTTCGCCGTTTGCTTCGGAATTGCGCCGTAGCCCACCTCTTGGATGTCGATCTTCACTTGGTGATAGCAGCGGCCCTTCGGACGCTTGCCGCCCGCGTTACGGCGCGCTTGCGCGAGGAGCGCTTGCATTTGGCGCTCGCCGTTCGCGGAGATCGAGTAGCCCGCACCATTCACGGCGCCTTGTCCCGGCGGAGGATTCACTTCGTTCGAGCGGCTCGCGCCGAGCAGGCCGAGCGGCATCTCGCCCTGCGACGAGCTCGCCGAGCTGCGTCCCTCGAGCGTGCTGGCCGCGCCGCCTGACGCGGAAGGCGAGCCGGCGGAAGATCCCGCGCGCGTCGCCGACGAGGATCCGAAGAGAGCCGCGAGCGCGTTGCCCGCCGAACCTCCGAAGGAGCCTCCGCTCGATCCCGAATTGAAAACCGAGTTACCGCCGCCACCGGCGGATCCATTGCCCGCGCTCGATCCGCCTCGGCCGCCACTGCCACCGGACGATCCGCCGCCGCTCGCCGACTCGGTCGAGAACGATCCGAGCGTGAGCCCGCCACCGCCGCCGCCACCGAACGCATTCGATCCGGACGCACCGAGGAGCACGCCGCCGCCGGTGAGGCTCGCCATGCCGCCGGAAGACGTGCTCGAGCCGCTGCCCGATCCTCCGGCCCCCGATGATCCGCCGCCGCCCGCGCCACCCGCGCCACCTTGCGAAGACGATCCGGTGACGCTGCCTCCGTTGCCGTTCGAAGATCCGCCCGCGGCGCCGCTGCCCGCGACTTCGTTGCCGTTGCCGTTCGGATCGATGCCTCCATTCGACGGAGCGGTCGCACCGCCTGCGCCGCCCGTGCTGTTGCCGGTCACGCGCACGTCTTCGCCGGACAAGATCCTCCGCGTCGTGTCTCCCGCGGTGTTGATCCCGGGGCTGATTTTTCGGATGGCCGCTGCGCCGAGAAGGAGCACGGCAAAGAGGATGAGCGCGTACTCGACCATGCCCGCGCCGCGCTCGTCTTGGAGGAATTGGCTCGCACCGGTCCGCATCCCATGGGACTAGAGCAACCGGTGTACCTACATGGTGGTATGTCAAATTTCCCGCGAAATCTCGCGATCTCGCGACAAAAACCTGGATCTTTGTCGATCCTCGCGAGTGTGCGGCCGTCCATGGTGATGATAGATGACAGCCATGCATAAGGTTATGCCTTGGCTTTCGTTCGCGATTGTCTCGATCGCGGGATCGCTCTCCGCGTGCGGATCGTCGAGCTCGGGAACCACGTCGGGACCCGCGTCGATCTTCGCGGTGCCGGCGTCGCTCGACGAGCTCGTCGACGTGAAATACTACGACCTCCCGTGGCCGTCCGACTTGCGACGCGATGCCGACAAAACGATTCACGTCGCAGGTCTCTTCGATCCGACCGAAAACTCGATCGTCGAGACGTACGTGTCGCTGTCGAAGGGGCTCCTCGACGGATTTTCTCCGACGTCGTCGGGCTACATGCGATTCACCGACCCGATCGACACGTCGAGCTTGCCGACCGACCCGAAAGCGTCGCTCGATCCGAATGCGTCGGTGCAGCTCGTCGACATCGATCCCGCGTCGCCGCAAAAAGGACAGCGGCACCTTCTGCAGACGTTCTGGCGACAGGATCAGGGTCTCTATTGGCTCGCGAACACGCTCGCCGTGCAACCCGCGCTCGGCTATCCGCTGCGGCCGCGCACCAAATACGCGATCGTCGTGACGACAGCGCTTCGCACGGCGAGCGGCGGGCTCTTTTCGCCGAGCGATGATTTGAAACAAGTGCTCGATCTCACGCCGGTGTCCGATCGCGTGAAGTCGGCGCACGATGCGATGGCGCCGGATCTCGCGACGCTCGCAGGGCTCGGTCTGACAAAAGACAAGATCGTGCAGGTGACGACGTTCACGACGAACGATCCGACCGCCGAGCTCTTCACCATTGCCGACAACGTCGGATCGCAAGTGCCCGCGCCCACCGTCGAGGACGGCACGTGGAAGCAAGACGAAACGGAAGCCGCGTACGACGTTTACGAAGCGAAGTATTCGCCGTCG
>JAICXU010000957.1 GCA_025934595.1 Polyangiaceae bacterium
ACGTTTCCGACAGGTAGGAGCACGATTACCTTTCAGCACCTCTTCAATGGAAATCCGGACGAAGACGACGCCGCCGAGCGGCTCACGGAGGGCTCGTTCGACGTCGTCATGTCGGATCCACGCGCGATTTGCCCGGGCGGCCTCGGTCCATCGGCCGCGTGTCAGGGCCACTTGACCGGCAATTTCAAATTCTACTTCGAACGCGGCCGCCCCGCGCAACCGTTCCCGTAGCTTGCACTGGATTTGCCCTACCGATACGCTTGGGCGAGGAGAAGCGTGTCAACTTCCTTCGAGCGGCTCCAAGCCCTTCCGAAAATGAAGGGGGCGGGTCTCGCGCCAGATTTTTTCCGCGCGAAACGACGGTGGGCACTATTTGCCGGGGCCGCCGCGATGACGCTCGGCGCTTCGGCGACGGTCTTCGCCGCCGACGGCGCGCCGGGTGGCGGTGTGCTCGGTCGCGCGAACACGGCGTGGGGACGTGGTGAGTTCGATGTCGCCGAGACGCTCTATCACGAGGCGCTCGAGCAGGGCGGTCTCTCCCGAAACGACACGCTGAAGGCCTACGTCTACATGGCGTGCGCACGCGCGGTGCAAGGCAAACGCGAGCAAGCTCTCTCCGCGTTCCGGCAAGCGGTGCTCATCGACCCGCGGTTCACACTGCCGCCAGAGGCCGGAAAAAAGGCGCTCGTTTTGGGCGAGCAAGTGCGCGCGAAGGAAAGCAAAGTCGGCCCCTTCGTCATGAGCGCGGAGATTCCGTCGCGCGTCGACAGCGGAACGTCGTTCACGGTACGCGTGTCGATGGATGCGAGCCGCGCTGCGCTCCTCACGCGCGTCGGCCTCAGCGTGAGTGACGGCCTCGGATCGAATCCTTATGAATACGAGCAGGAGGTGCCGCAGAGCAACGGCGACGGTCCCGTGAAAATGAAGTTCGACGTCCCCGCAAAAATGGCAATGCCCGGCAGCGAGCTCAAGATCAAGCTCGCGGGCCTCGACCCTCACGACAACGAGCTCGTCACCACAGAAGGTCACACCGCGGTCGGCGGCGCGACGAGCGTCGCGAGCGGCGGCTCGACCCTCCCGCGCAAGAACGAGGAGCCGGAAAAAAAGAAAGGCGGCGGCTTCTGGTCGAGCCCCGTCCCTTACGTCATCGCAGGTCTCGCCGTCGCCGGCGCGGGCGTCGGCGTCTATTTCGCCACGCGTCCCGGCGACCAAGTTTCTCTCGCCGCCGTCAAAGTACAATCGCAATGAGCCCCGGAGATCCGTACGCCCGCCCCGACACGACCGGCTCGCAGCCGATGGGGTCAAGCACGCCCTCGGACGGCTCGCGAGTCGGTACGTATTTTCTCGGGCGCTACCGCGTCGTCGACGAGATCGGCATCGGCGGCATGGCATCCGTGCATCTTGCACGCATGGACGGCCCCGGCGGCTTCCAGAAATGGGTCGCGATCAAGAAGATCCATCCGCATCTCGTCGAGGACGAGTCGTTCGTGCAGATGTTCCTCGACGAAGCGCGCGTCGCTGCGCGCATCTCGCATCCGAACGTCGCGACGGTCTTCGATCTCGGCAAGCACGAGGACACGTACTGGATCGCGATGGAGTACCTCCACGGCGAGCCGCTGCGCGAGGTCATGCGGCGCACCGAGGAGCTCGGCACCGCGATGCCTCCGGAGATCGCGTGCCGCGTCATCGCCGACGCCGCCGAAGGCCTCCACGCCGCGCACGAGCTGCTCGGCAAGAACGGCGAAAAGCTCGGTCTCGTCCATCGCGACGTCACCCCGCACAACCTGTTCGTCACCTACGACGGCGTCACGAAGGTCGTCGACTTCGGCATCGCGAAGTTCGCCTCGCGCATGAGCCACACGCGCGCCGGCACGCTGAAGGGCAAGCTCGCGTACATGTCGCCCGAGCAGGTGCACGGCGAGGCGATCGATCGCCGCACCGACATCTTCGCGCTCGGCGTCGTCTTGTGGGAGCTCACGACCGGGCAGCGCCTGTTCCGCATGGAG
>JAICXU010000685.1 GCA_025934595.1 Polyangiaceae bacterium
CCATCTGGCGCTCGCGCTCCCTCCCGAAGAGCGCCCGTAGGACCTCGGCGAGCGTCGACGCGGAGACGGTGCGTCCTTCGAGCCGCGAGCACGAGTCGAGATCGCGCGCGAACTCTTCGACGGTCGCGTAGCGATCATTCGGATCCTTCGCAAGCGCGCGCTTCAAACATTTCCAGAGCTCCGGCGGATATCCCGCGACGAGCTTCGTCGGATCCGGAATGTGCGCGTCTTTGATCGCCTTGAGCGTGTCGACGTCGGTCTTCGCTTTGAAGAGCCGTCGGTCCGTCGTGAGCTCCCAGAGCGTCGTGCCGAGCGCGAAGATGTCGGTGCGCCGATCGATTTCTTTTCCGGTCGCTTGCTCGGGCGAAAGGTAAGCGACCTTGCCTTTCACGATGCCTTCCGCGGTGCGCGACACGCGGTTCGTCGCTTTCACGAGCCCGAAGTCGATGAGCTTCACGTGCCCGTCGTATGTCAGAAAAATATTCGATGCGTTCACGTCGCGATGCACGAGCTCGATCGATTTTCCGCTCTGATCGGTGAGCTCGTGAGCGTGATGCAAACCTTCGCCGACGCGCGCGCCGATCCACGCGATCAAATCCAGCCTCAAACAAGCCTGTCGCTCGCGACACGCCTGCCACACGTTCCAGAGCGATTGTCCGATGAGGAGCTCCATCGCGATGAAGAGCCGGTCTTCTTGCGAGCCGAGCTCGTAGAGCTGCACGACGTTCGGATGAGAGACGCGCGCGACGATCTTCGCTTCGTCGAGGAACATGCTCACGAACTCTTTGTTCGCGAGGTACTGCTCTTTGATCACCTTGAGCGCGACGGGGCGCTCGAATCCGGCGGGTCCGTGGAGTCGTCCGAGGTAGAGCGTCGCCATTCCGCCGTCCGCCAGCTTCGCGCGCACCTCGTAACGACCGAGATGCGTCGGCATCGACGCCGGCGCTACTGGCAAATCCGAATCGCTTGCCATCAATCGTCGCCGACGGATCCGCTGAGGACCGCCGTTCCGCCGTCGAGCGACGTCACGGAGAACGTCATCGATTTGCTGTCGGCGGTGAAGTCGTGCATGACCGGCGTGCCCGGCGTTCCTTGGAGCGCGCTCACGAGGCCCGCGTCGTTGAACGCGCACCAGATCGAAAAGCTGCCCGTGCTCCCCGTGACGATGCCGCCGTAGGTGATCGTGTAGCCGCTCGCGTAAAGGCCGTTGTCGCCGACGCTCGTCGCGCCGGAGAACGTTCCGTTCGCGGCGCTCGGACATTGGCTCGACCCGGTGCTGCTGTCCGTCTTCGACGAATCGCCGCTCTGCGATCCGTCATTCGAGCTCGAGCCGTCGCCGCCGCCGCCGCCGGCGCCGGTGTCACCCGTGATCACGTTGGCGTCGCCGGATCCGCCGTCACCTCCGGACGAAGCACTGTCGTCGTTCGAGCAAGCACCGACGAGCAACGCCGGCGCGGCGAAGATGAAGACCCCCAGAAGCGCGCTATTTCGGTTCATCGTAAGCCTCGCATTTTGCCTGATTTTTGAGGTCTTGGGCACTCCGATGACGCGTCGGCCCAGATCCCTTGCTTTTGTGGGTAACTGCGGTAAAACGCGCGCCCCCACACGATTTCCGTGGGTTCCGGGACGAAGCTCCGAACGGGGCGTAAACCGGTCGTTTCACACGCCGCACCACGAACGAAGGAAGACCACAATATGGCCCGATACATCGGCCCGGTGTGCAAGCTTTGCCGCCGGGAAGGAATGAAGCTCTTTCTCAAGGGAGAGCGTTGCTACACCGAGAAGTGCGCGTACACCCGCCGGCCGTATCCGCCCGGGCAGCACGGCCAAGGCCGCATCAAGCTTTCGGAGTACGCGGTTCGTCTTCGCGAGAAGCAAAAGGTGCGTCGCGTGTACGGCATTCTCGAGCGCCAATTCCAGGCGTATTACGCGAAGGCCGCGCGCGGTAAGGGCCGCACCGGCGAGGAGATGCTCTCGATCCTGGAGAGCCGCCTCGACAACGTCGTGCATCGCATGGGTTTCGCGTCGACGCGGCCCGAAGCGCGCCAGCTCGTGAAGCACAATCACATTCTCGTCAACGGCAAGCGCGTCAACATTCCGAGCGTCGTGTGCCGTCCGGGCGACAAGATCGAAGTGCGCGAGGCATCGCGCAAGAACAACGCGATCGTCGCCGCTCTCGCGCAAGTCGAGAAGCGCCCGATGCTCTCGTGGCTCGAGCTCGACAAAGAGAAGTTCACGGGCACCTTCAAAGGCGCTCCGGTGCGCGACGAGCTCAATGAGCCCGCCATCCGCGAGCAGCTCGTCGTCGAGTACTACAGCCGATAAAATTTTTGTTTTACACGGGCAGGCAACGGAGACGATCGGCGAGCGGGTTCAAAGACGCCTCGTGATTGCCGCGTGAATCGAGAGAAAGAAGAGAGAGAAGACACATGAGCCAAAATATGATGACGCGGAACTGGCGCGACCTGATTCGTCCGCGTGGCATTCAAGTCGAGCAAGAGACGCTCACGGATTTCTACGGCAAGTTCACCTGCGAGCCCCTCGAGCGCGGCTACGGCATCACGCTCGGTAACTCGCTCCGCCGCGTGCTTCTCTCGTCGCTTCAAGGCGCGGCGATCACGGCCATCAAGGTCGAGGGCGCGCTCCACGAGTTCACCACGGTGCCGGACGTCGTCGAAGACGTGACCGACATCATCTTGAACTTGAAGGAAGTCGTCTTGAAGGCGCAGTCCGCGAAGACCTTCAACGTCCGCATCGACAAGCAGGGCCCCGGCCCCGTGTTCGCGAAGGACATCCAGGTCACCGACGGCCTCTCGGTTCTCAATCCCGATCACCTCATCGCGACGCTCGACAAGAAGGGCCCCCTCGCGATGGATCTCACCGTCGGCGTCGGCCGCGGCTACGTCCCCGCCGACAAG
>JAICXU010000126.1 GCA_025934595.1 Polyangiaceae bacterium
CGAATCGACTGAACGCAGCGAGCGCGTGCTTCGCCGCGCCGGCGCGATTGTAGACGGCGGCCGTGGCAGCGACGTGCTCGGCGAACGCGCGACGCGTGGGCGGCGCCTCCGGCCGGGCCCGTCCGAAGCGCATGCCCACGGCGAAAAACAAAATGACGACCGCGAAAAACGCATGTCCGAGCGGAAGCCCGAGGCCCGCATTCAATAGGCCCGTGAACGGATTCGACGGCGGAGAAAATCCGTCGATGGGCGACGCGAACCAGAATCGCGTGCGCGGTACGTTCGTGAGAATCGCGATCGCCGCCGCCGCATTTCCCGGGACAGCGAGGCCCGCGTTCGTGAAGAGGTCGTCGCTCGCCATGCCGTAAATCGAGCCCGATCCGCGCAATTGGCCGACGGCGTAATCCTTGTCGTCCGACGTCGTCGCGATCACGAACGTACGCGGATCTCTCCAGGCGACGGCGGCAGGATGCGCGAGCCGCCCGTGATCGACGCGCGGCTCGGGGTCTTTCGTCGTCTCGTCTTCGCTCGCGTCGTCTTCCACGTCGGGATACGTCTTCACCTCGACGTCGTACGACGTCGTCTTGTCGGCCTTCGCTTTCAGCTCCACGGGCCAATGCTCCGGCGCGCCGATCAAGATCAGCGTGCCGCCGGCTTCCACCCACGTCACGAGGTGACCTTGCGCTTCTTCGGAGAGCGGAACGCGATCGACGTCGATGAAGAGCGCCGGTGTCGTCAGCTTCGTCTGCTCGGTGGGCACCTTGAGACGCACGATCGACGAAGGCATGCGCTCGATCGACGCGCCCTCCTTTTTCAGCATTGCCATGAGGACGTCGGAGCCCGACGGATCGTTCATGAGCGGCGATCCTCGCCCGCAACCCACGACCAAGATCGCGAGCATCGCGAGCACGGCGAGCGCGATCCCCGCGTGCCTCACGATCCACGTCGCTCGCTCTTGCGCGACCGATACGCCGCCTTCCGAGGGCTCGCGTCCTCCGAAGCGCACCATGTCGATCTCGCGCACCAAATCCCGCAGCGGCGGGCGAGCTTCGTCGTCCGTGCACGCGCGCACGTATTCGCCGTGCGTCGTTCCTTTTGCGATCCGCACGTTGCCGCGCTTGTCGAGCGCAACGAGCGCCGCGTGCAAATACCGATAAAGCGCGCGGTCGTACTCCTTTCGCGCCGCGAGCATGTTCGCTTCTTCCAGCATGCGCAGCGGATCTTCTTCGCGAGCCAAGACCGCGGGATCAGCGTCGGTCTTCATTTTCAGCGTGGAGAGCGGCGAGCTCTCGTTCTCGGCCGGCACACGTCGCGCCGCCGCGATCGATTGGAGGATCGGATAGAGGATCAAAATGAGCACGACGCCGGCCAGCACCCAGAGCCCAATCGCGCCGAGCTTGTTGAAGAGGAGGCCGAAAAATTTGGCGATCGCTTTCAGAGCGTTCGTGAGCCACGGCCACGTCGTCGTCTTCGGGTGCAACGCATCGTCGCACGCATCGACGAGGGGCTGACAATCCGGAATCTCGGCCGCGTAGGGGCAGACAGCGAGCGCCGCTTCCGAGAGCGGCGTTCCCGGATTCGCGCAAAAGCCTCTTTGCGCCGCGAGCACGTCTGCGGCATCCGCGTTCGCGCGTGCGGGGTCGATGGTGGCGCGCGCCGGTGACGCGAGGAGCATCACGAACACCCATAAAAATAGGCAAATCGTGAGCCGGCGCATCATGCGGCCTCACGCGCGCGGAGCATGAGCGCGAGGAATCGCGCTTGGATGTCCCAACCTTCGATCCGTGTGCGCGTGTTCAAATAGAAGAAAAAGCGCATCGTCGCGACGATGGGGACGGCCGCCCAGAAGCCGAGCAGCGCGGTGTAGCTGCCGCCGGCGGAAAACGCGGACTCGGGCGCGGTGACCTCGAAGAGATTTTCGAGCACCAGGCGCGAGACGTAGTCACCGAGCAAGAACACCGAGCAGAGCGAGGCGGCCGCGAGCATGAGCCACACCATGACCGCGTCGCCTGCGCTCGCGAACGCGAGACGTTGCGAACGCGTGAGCGCGGTGCCGATCCCGATCCCTTCGAGAAGCGCGACCTCGGGCAAAAAGAGCATCGCGGGCCCGAAGTACAAAAGCCCGATCGAGCACATTGCAGCGCCGAGCACGATCGCAATCATCTGCGTGAAACGTGCGACCGCGAGCCGCGGCAAAAGACGAAGCGAGCCGCCGAGAGCGGAACGAACGCTCGCGCCGTGCTCGAAGACGAGCTTCGATGCGAGGAGAGTGAAAGGTGCCTGCGCGAACGCGGCGATCAGGATCGAGACTGCCCATGCGAGCGCCCAACCATGCGTGGTCCCGAGCCAAAGGGTGAAGGCATAAGCGGGGACGATCACGACGAGCATCGCGCGCGCGTAAAAGCTCCAATGCTCGGCGACGAAACGGAGCGCGAGATCGACGACGTCGAGCACCGGCCGCGCGCGGAGGACGACGCGGACCTGCATCGGTTGCGCGATCATCGCTCTGCCTCCTCGACGTCGGCGCCGCCGCGGCCGCCGAGGAAGAGATAGACGAGGACGAGGAGGAGCGCGACGCCGCCGAACGTGCGCTTCACGACGTCGGGGGCGCTCGACGCGGACCAGAACGCTTCGATCGACGCGGCGATGAACAGCATGGCGGCCGCGCCGCTCGCAAGAACCGCCGCGTCTTTTCCGGCGTGACGGAGCGATGCCATGCGCGTCTTCTCACCGGGCGAGACGAGCGACCAGCCGAGGGCGAGGCCGGCGCCACCTGCGATCACGATCGCGCCGAGCTCGAACGAGCTGTGACCGACGATGAACGTGAGGATGTTGTCGCCCGCGCCTTGCGACGTGACGTAGCCGATGATGGCGCCCGTCGCGAGCCCGTTCGAGAGCAAGTAGAACGCGGAGCCGAGACCGAAAAAAATTCCCGTCGCGAAGCAACGGAGCGCGATGCCGACGTTGTTGTTGACGTAGAAGCCCGCCATCATCGCGCCTTGTCCGCTCTCGCGTCCGCCGGCAAATCCCGCGCGATACGATTCGGTGAGCCCGCGCAGCTGCGATTCGGATGCGACGCGAAACGCAAAGGAGGGATCGTGCATCGAGGCGAAAAAAGCCGCGAAAAACGGCACGAAAAACAACAAAAACGCGATCGTCATCGCCGTGCGATGGCGACGAACCGCGCGCGGAAATGCGAGCGCCGCGTCTTTGAAACGAATGCTCCGTGACGAGGTGGAGCGCGCATACACGCCGTAGACGATGGTGTGCGCGCTCGCGGTGAGCGCTTGGAGAGAGTCGACGAGCGGCGCGCTGTAGCGTGCGGCTTGGGCGGCGGCGAGATCGGCGCAGAGATCGCGATAGAGAGGAGAGAGGCGCGCGATCTCTTCGGCGGTAAGACGCTTCACGCCGTGGACTTGCGCGTGCCTCACGAGCGATTCGAGCGCCGTCCAATCGTGCTGGCGACGCATCGCGAATGCGCCTTCGTTGACGTGCGAGGTCAGCGCCACGACGGCGGCCCTCCCGGCGGCGACGATTGACGCGAAGACGGCGGTGCATCACCCCGACCCGCGTTCATCGCGAGCTCGTACAAAAGCGCGAGCACGCGCGAAGGGTCGCGTCGCGAAAAATCGTAGCGACGACCGAGCGGCTCGACGAGCATCTCCGCGAGCTCGTGCTCGCGCGCCGGCCCGAGCGTTTGTTTGCGCCGCAAAAAAAGCTCGATCGCAGCGCGCTCGTCGGGATCGAGCCGCACGACCATCGGCAATGCGGCGAGCTCCTCGGCCGTCGCGGGCGGATAGAGGACGATGGGCTGCGCGCGCACGAGGCTCCTGCCTTCGATGACGACCATCGTGCCGGCGACGAGATCTCCGAGCCTCTGGAATCGCTTCGTGCAGAGCATCGTCACGACGCCGACGACGTATCCGATCGGCAAGATGTCGGCGGCGCGCAGCACGTTGCGGAGCGCGGCTTCGCGAAAGCCGATGGGCCTACCTTCGATCGTGACGACGTGCAGATTCGCGGCCCGCTTGCCGGGGCTTCGGCCTTGGAAGCCTTCCCACGCGACGAAGTAAACCCACTCGGCGCAGAACGCGAGAAGCAAAAGGACGCCGACGCCCGCGCCCGCGAGCCCGCTCATCTCGTCGCCGACGGCGTGCGCGCCGATGAAGAGTAGGCCCACGAAAATGGCAATGACGCCGAACGTGCCGTAGCAAATGCAAATGTCGACGAAGTACGCGACGCACCGGCGCGCGGGGCCCGCGACGCGATGGCGGAACACGATGTGCTCCGGCGTCTCGATGGCGATGTCGGTATCGAGGGGCGCTCCGGTCATCCGAGGGACGACGAGGCTATCAATGCTCCGCTGCGCGCGGTACGTCTTCGATCGCGTCGAGCTTCAAATCGCCGAGGACGTGCAGGCGCGTGGCCGCGAGCCGTTCGGAGAGCGTGTCGGCCTCTTTCTCGGACGAGACGATCGTGGCGACGTGGAAAAATAGGCATTTTCGCACGCGCGCACCGAACGCCATCACGTCGCCCACGAGCTCGCCGTGCTCGCCCGGCCGCATGCTCACCCACACGCGTGTGTCGAAATCGTCGGGGCCCAGCATCGGCTCGTCCTCGATCGTACGTGCGTTCGCCATCGCCTTCGGAACGAGGCCGAGCTCGCGGGCGCGTTCTTCGCACATCGCGCGATTCACGAGATTCGATTCGACGAACGTCGTCGCGAGAAGCGCAGTGCGACTTTTTTTGTGCTCGGCGACGAACACGGGCTTGCTCGATTTCACGATCGACCAATTCTTCGCATCGGGCACGTGCACCGTGAGCTCCTCGATCGTCGAATGCAGGTCTCCCCAGCTCGCCGCCGTGAGCGGCAGGTCGTCGCTCGGCGTCTGCACGGTTGCCACCGGCGCAGCCTTCGGCGGCGGCGCGCTCGCTGCGCTTCCGCACCCCGCCAGCGTCAGAAAAAAAATCCGAGTCAGATCTTGGTGAGCCACTCGGGATGTGAGTTGTCCGAGCCGCGGACGATGTCGAAGAAGCGTGTTTGCAAGCGTTTCGTGATCGGGCCGACGATGCCTTCCGAGCCTTGCGGGCCGATGAGACGATTGTCGATTTCGCGGACGGGCGTGACCTCGGCGGCGGTGCCGGTGAGGAACACTTCGTCGGCGAGCCAAAGCTGCTCGCGATTGCAGCGACCCTCGCGCACCTCGATCTTCTCGTCTTTCGCGAGCTCGATGATCGTGTCGCGCGTGATGCCCTCGAGGATCGAGCACGAAAGATCCGGCGTGTGCAGTACGCCATTTTTCACGAAGAAAATATTTTCGCCGGACGCCTCGGACACGTAGCCGGTCGCGTCGAGCATGATGGCTTCGTCGTAGCCGCCGAGCTTCGCCTCGCGCTTCGCCATGACGCTGTTCGTGTATTGGCCGGTGAGCTTCGCCTTCGCGAGGCTGATGTTCACGTGATGGCGCGCGAACGAAGAGACCTTCGCGCGGATGCCGTTCTTCAGCGCTTCGTCGCCGAGATACGCGCCCCACTTCCACGCCATGACGGCGGTGCGGATCGGATTGTTCGGTGCGTAGACGCCCATCGCGCCGTCGCCGATGTAGATGAGCGGCCGCAAGTAACCTTCTTCGAGATTGTTCGCGCGGAGAACTTCGGCGCACGCCGTCATGACTTGATCGCGCGAAAACCGCGGCGCCATCAGTGTGAGCTTGCACGAATCGAAGAGCCGATCGATGTGCTCCTTCAAGCGGAAGATGTAGCTTTTGCCGTCCTTCCTCTTGTAGCAACGGATGCCTTCGAAGGCTCCGAGGCCGTAGTGCATCGTGTGGGTGAGGATCGAGATTTGGGCCTCGTCCCACGGGATCATCTCCCCCTCGAGCCAGATCTTTTGAAGCTTCTCGACCATGCGCGGAATCTAGTCGCAGGTTCTTCGAAGGGCCAGACCTAGCGTGCGTGTGCCCTTCCGATCGCGTCGTAGTGCGTCAAGACTCGGTCTCACGTCGCAAGCCGCGGAGCGCGACCGCGATCGTCTGAATGCCGGTCAAAAGGCCGTCTTCGTAATGCCAATCCGGATCGCGGAGCTCCGGAAAATCGTGCGGATTGCGCAGATCTTCGTCGGTGAGACCCGGCTTCAAACGACGCGCGAGCGCGCTTACTTTTTTTCGCTGAAGCTCCTCGGTATCGGTGACGAGGCGTTCGATGCGATCCCAAAGCGCGTCTTCGTTCATGATATTTTCTCGTCGCGCGCCGCAAAGAGCGCGGGTGCGTCGGCGGCTTCGGCGTCGGTGAAAATTCGCGCGTGCGGATAGCGCGCGCACGTTGCACCGCGCTTCGGACAAATGCCCATGCATGCGGTCTTCGTGATCCACACGCGCGCGTGCTCCCCGTGATGCGCGACCTCCTTCTTCAGCGCGTCGTAGAGCGCGTCGCCGGCGTCTCCGCACCCGGGGCCGAGCGGTGAGCTCGCGTCTCGCCGATTCGTGCACACGAAAAAATGGACGGTCGGGCCGAATTCGCTGAGGCGCACGCACCGGCACAATCGCACACATCTTCGGCGCTTGTCCTCCCGCGAGTCGTCGCGATCGCGAGATCGCGAGTGGACCGCCCTGGATCGGGCCGGATCCGAAGACGCCGCGTCCACGCGCGAAAATCGCGCCGAAAAGCTGCTTTTCAGGTGAGCCGAAGACGGTTCGCCCGTTGCATTGAAACCGAGCTGCGCCATGCCGCGAGAATCGCCGCTTCCGCCTCGACCCGAAGCATTGTCACTCGGCCCCGATCGTGCCGTGTACATCGGAGATCTCGTCGGCCGAGGATTGTGCTCGGCGGTGTATCGCGGAGTCGTCGAAGGTACGTACCGCATGCGGCGCCCGATCGCCGTGAAGATCTTCGATCCGCTCGCGAGCGAAGAGCGCGAAGAAATCGTGTCCGGGCTCGCGCGCGCAACGCGTCATGCCGCGTGCGTGCGTCACCCGAACGTCGCATCGCCCGAAGAGTTCTTGCTCGCGAGCCCGAATCAGCCCGCGGTGCTTGCGGAATGGATCGACGGCGTGTCGCTCGAGCGCTTCGTCGAAGCCTACGCGCAAGCTGGCGAGCGGATGACGACGAGCCTCGCGCTCTTCATCGCCCTCGAGATCGCAGAAGGTCTCGCGGGCGCGCGCGACGCGTTCACGGCCGACGGCGTGCGCCTCAACATGGGACATCACAGTCTCTCCGCACGCGAGGTCATGCTCTCGCGACACGGCGAGGTGAAGATCACCGATTTCGGCGTCGCGCTCGCCATGCGGCCGGCTTCGGCGGTGCTTCGTCTCCGCGCCTTCGCGAAGCGTGTGTCGCCGATGTCTCCCGAGGTCGCACGAGGATCGCGCGGCGATGCAAGGTCCGACGTGTTCTCGCTCGGCATGCTGCTTCGCGAAATGCTCATCGGTCCGCGGTTCGCGCTGGGATCGCGCGATGGAGATGTCCTCGAGATGCTTCGTGAAGGTGCGTTTCACTCGTCGCCGCTCGAGCGGCCATTGCACGAGTCGATCGCGCCAATCCTGCGACGCGCGATCGAAATCGAGCCGCGTCTGCGCTATCCGCACGCGGGTCTCCTCGCGAACGAGCTGCGCCGGGCGATCTCGATGATGGGCGTCGGGGACGAGCGCACGTTTTTGCGCCGCGCGATCGAGAATCGTTTCGGTCACCACGGGTTCGACGACGAC
>JAICXU010000277.1 GCA_025934595.1 Polyangiaceae bacterium
GACAGCCCTCTCCGTCTCATCGTAAAAAAGGGCGAGCACGGCGCGCTTCTCTTCGACGACGCCGGCCCGTTCTTCGCTCCGGCCTACCCGCTCGAAGAGGTGCGCGATCCCACGGGAGCCGGCGACACGTTCGCAGGCGGCGTTTTGGGCTACCTGGCGCGCGAGGACGACGCCTCGCCGAAAGCCCTCCGCAGAGCCATTTTCCACGGATCTGCGCTCGGATCGTTCTGCGTCGAGGACATCGGAACGAAGCGCCTCGCCGCCGTCTCGCCCGCCGACTATCGCGCTCGCCTCGACGCATTCGTGCGATTCGTCGATTATGGTGGAGACCTCTGAGCCGTCCCCCGTAAACTGAGCGCTCTCGCTTGGAGCTTGGAGGACGTCGATGAAGTCTGTGCATGACGCGCGCAAGTCTGCGCGCTACCGGAGTGCGGTCGGCAAGGTCGGGATTTTGGGCGTCGCGCTCGTCGGCGCCGGCACGTTCGCGCTCTTCACGGCATGCGGATTTTCTCCGCCCGATCGCAATCCGAATCCGAACTCGGGCGGCGGCGCATGCAGCGCGACTCCCGGAAGTCTCCCCGCGCCGGACTGCGACAACTCCACCGAGACGTGCACGGGCGGCGGCTGTCAGATCGACACGACGAAATGCGGCTCGCCGCAAACGTGTCTGCCCCTCGCAGACAACTCGGGAAAGACCACGCTCGATTTCCGCATGCGCCGGTTGAACGTCGCGGCACCGAAGGCGCTCGCGCAGACGTTCGTGCAGAACACGGTCGTCACCGCGAACATCGATCTCAAAGGCACGACCGGCGCGCCCACCTGCGGCGACGAAGGACAGGGCGCCTTCAACTGGCTCCTCGAGGTCGACAAGAACGCGAACACGCTGAAGACCGGCGGCGCGATCCCGGCCGATCCGTTTTCGACGGGCTACTGCTTCTACAATCACATTCCGCCGAAGGGCACCGAGCTCGTCGGACCGACGACGCTCACCATTCACTTCGACAGCTCGGGAAACACGTTCGACACCGACCCGACGCCGAAGCTGCTCGTTCCGATCTTCTTGAACGGCGACATCAACAGCGTCATCGTGCTTCCGCTCTCGAACGTCACGATGCAGAAGGTCAGCATCACGAACGATGGCAACTGCATCGGTTCGTTCCAGCTCGCGTCGCTCGATCCGTCCTGCGCCGCCATCGACGAATCGCAGTGCGAAAAGTGGAAGACGGCCGGAGCGCTCGGCGGCTACATCACGCTCGAGGATGCCGACGGCGTGAACATCGACATTCTCCAAGAGAGCCTCTGCGTGCTGCTCACCGGCGCGACCAAAGGCGCCGACGGCAAGTGCCCGCGCGACGGATCGGGCAAGCTCTCGGTCACTGGCGATTACTGCTCCACCTCGAAGAAAGCCGGCGATTGCGCCGACAGCGACTGGCTCGCGGCGACGTTCGCGGCCGCCGCCGTCAAAGTGAACGACGGCAGCTCGACGCCCGAATGCCAAGGCGGCGGCGGACCGACCGACGCAGGATCGGACTCGGGCGAGCCCGACTCTGGCGAGACCGACGCTGCCGATCAGTAGGTTTTGACGCGTAATGCGGAGCGTCATCGCGGCGCATCTCGGAAGTGCGCGGCGCACTAAAAAAAACGGCATTTGTGCGTGATCGGTCGGTGCGTGTGCCTGCGCTTTATCGTATAGGAACGTCAAGCTCGTAGGTTTGTCCTCGCTTGGGAGGTTCCATGCTTCGTTTGTCAGGACGCGCGCAAGCCTGCGCGCTATTTCGGGTCGCGCCCGCCGCCCGACGTGCATTCTTCGCCTTGTTCGTCATGCTGCTGGCTGCCTGCTCGGGAGGGTCCGGCTGCGGAGGATGCGGAGGCGCGATCCCAGGTGGATTCCCGAAGCCCTCGGTGGTCGACAACGCGGCGTCGATGCGCATCACGCGCTCCGGGCTCGATCAGATCGGCGCGATTTCACCGAAGGTGCTCACGTCGATCTTGAAGACCGACGGCACGCTCTCGTTCGACATTCCGAAGACGGACGCGTCGACGACGCTCTTCGATCTCGGGTTCTTCAGCGTCGGCGCGACGATCCACATCTGCCCCGCGGGTCCTGATCACGGCGCGAATCCCCCGAAGTGCGTCGCGAACGTGAAGGTGGCGGACGCGCAGATCCATCTCGACGGCGCGGTTCAGCACGACCTGAATCTCGACGGAACGATCCCGCTCCGCGTGCAAGATCTTCCGATCAAGATCGACGCGACGTACTCGTACGACATCTCGATCGCGAGCGGCAGCGGCAACATCGCGAGCTTCTCCATCGACATGGGCGTCGGCCAAGCCATCGGCGGAACTGCCTGCAACGGCGACGTGCCGAACTTCGACTACTTCGCGTTCCCGATCACGGCGAGCTTGCCGATCGTCAACGAGCCGACGAGCCCGCGGGACGGCTACGCGATGATCGACGCGAAGAACGCGGTCATCAATCCCACGTTGAACCAAAACAACGTCGGCATTTGCGGGTCGTGCTTTCTCGACAGCTTCAATCCGCTCTGCTCGTTCAACGTCGGCTGCAACTGCGGTGGTAGCCACGTTTGCTGCGACGACGTCTACAATTTCATCAAGGACCAAGCGTTCGGCGCGCTCACCGGTCAGCTCTCGTCGGCCATCAGCGGGCTCGTCGCGAGCCAGACGTGCATGAAGAGCGATCCCACGGTGACACCCGCGTGTCCCACGGGCACGTTCGACGTGAGCGGCACGTGCCGTTTCGCGAGCTCGCCGTCGTCGGCATGCGTTCCCATCGAGCTCGGCTTCGAGTCGAACATCAATCTGAGCTCGGCGCTCGCTTCGATCTCTCCGGGCACGACGGGCGGGCTCGAAATGGCGCTCGCGGGCTCGGGCGATCTGCAAGTCACCGCGCCCGACGGCACCGCCGGCAAACCCGCCGACAACACGCCGTACACGGGGCACACGCCGAACGGCATCACGCTCGCGATGCTCGGCGGTGCGCTTCCGCAGCCGCAATCCTCCTGCGTGCCGGCGTTCACGAATGCGCCGCCCACGGGCATTCCGATCCCCGACGAGCTCCTGAAAGACGGCATCACGGGCTGGCCGTCGGCCGACCCGCTGAAGGGGCCGAACATCGACATCGCGCTCTCCGGTCGCTTCCTCAATTACGCGTTCGGCAGCATCTACAACAGCGGCCTCCTCTGTCTCGGCATCACCACCGACCAAGTCGCGCAGCTGCAGAGCGGGCTCCTTTCGGTGCTGATCCCGTCGATCAAAAACCTCACGTTCGAGCAAAAGGGCGCATCGGTCGCCATCTCGACGCGGCCGCAAGTTCCGCCGAAGGTCACGCTCGGCACGGGCAAAGACGTCAACACCGATCCGCTCATCAAGATCGAGCTCGACAAGTTCGCGGTCGATTTCTACATCTGGAGCGACGACCGCTACGTGCGCGCGTTCACGTTCACGGGCGACCTCACCGTCCCCATCAATCTCTCGACCGCGAAAGACGCGACGACGAACCCGAACGGCGGCCTTCTTCCGCAGCTCGGAACGCTCGGCATCGCGAACGCAACGGTCACGAACAGCGATCTCCTCACCGACGACCCCGCGACCATCGCCGCATCGCTCTCGTCGATCTTGGGAGGCCTCGGCGGTCAGCTCGTCGGCGCTCTCAAGCCGATCGACCTCTCGACCGCGACCTCGTCGCTCGGCCTCTATTTGAAGATCCCGGACGGCTCCATCCGAAAGCTCACGAAGGGCTCGGACGACTTCCTCGGGATCTTCGCGAACGTCTCCGACACGCCGTCGGCCACGATCGAGCCGATCACCGAAGTGAAGATCGTGGACAAGATCGTCCACCCCGAAGCGATGGGTCTCGCGACGGCTTCGCGCGACAAGCTCCCCGAGCTCCACGTGCAGTTCTCGTCGCCGCAAGACGACGGCACGCGCGCCATCGAATACGAGTGGTCGATCGACAACGGCACGCGCAGCGCGTGGTCGCAAGAGCGCGAGCAGACGATCAAGACCGACTACCTCATCTACCAAGGCAACCACACGCTCAACGTGTGGTCGCGCGTGGTCGGCGATCCGACGTCGCAAAATCCGACGCCCGCGACCGCTGCGTTCCGCATCGACACGCTGCCGCCGTCGGTGAAGCTCGACGACAAAGCCGACGGTCTCCACGTGAACGCGTGGGACATCGTCAGCCCCGAGTCGAACCTCGTTGCACGCACGCGCTATACGCAAAACGGCCAGGTCGGCGAGTTCGGCGAGTGGGCCGCTCTCTCCGACGTCGAGAAGATCAACGCTCCTTCCGGCGCGTCGGCCGTCGACGTCGAGGTCCGTGACGAAGAGGGAAACATCGGTCAAGTGAGCTCCGCGCTCATTCGCGGTCGTGCCGACAGCTCGCTCAGCGCGGCGGGCTCCGGCTGCGGCTGCTCCACGCCGGGCACGAGCAAGACGTCCGGCTCGCCGTGGGCGCTCTTCGCAGTCGGCGGAATTTTCGCTTTCGCGCTTCGCCGCCGAGGCTCCCGGTCTGGACGTGCGACAAGCCTGCGCGCTACGAAAAAGACCGCGAGCTCGAACAAGGTCGCGCTCCTCGGGATCGGAACGCTCGTCGTCATCGCGGCGTCGAGCCAAGGTTGCTCTTGCGCGGACTCGAACGGCGTCGACACGCAGGGATGCGGCGCCGACTGCAAACAGCAATGCGCGCCCGCCCTCGAGCAAGGCATGGTCGGCGCGTACACGTCGGTCGCGAAAGCAAGCGACGGCACGATCTGGGTCGCGGGCTACAACGACGCGCTCCTCAGCACGGACGCGAATTATCTCTACGGCGATCTCGTCGTCGGCAAATACGACCCCGCTGGCAACCAAGTGAAGTGGCAAACCGTCGACGGCCTGCCGCCTCCGCGCACCGACGGCACGTGTCCCGACAACGATCCCACTGGCTGGCGGGGCGGTGAGACGGACTCGGGCGACGACGTCGGGCTCTGGACCAGCATCCAAGTGAACGGCTCGGACCGTCCGATGGTCTCGTATTACGACGCGACGAACCACGCGCTGAAGTTCGCCGCCGCGTTCGACAACGACACCTTCGGCGTCTACACGCTCGCCGGAGCGCAACCTGGTGGTCAGCCGCCGGAGCCCGGGATGGACGCGGGCCGCTACTCGAAGATGGCAGTCGTGAACGGCAGCCCCGTCGTCGTCTACAGCGTGAACGAGGCTGCGACCGACGGTCATCTGCGATCGAAGGTCGTCCTCGCGACCGCGAACACGTCGACTCCGCACGACGCGACGGCGTGGACGTTCCAAGACATCTATGTCGACGAAACCGGACCTTGCAACGCGCTCACGTGCGGCGCGGGCCAAACGTGCATCAAAGAAACCGGCCAGTGCATGAGCGCGGTCGGCGGTTGTACGCCGGCTGACTGCGGCGGCTCCGGCAAGGCGTGCGTGACCATCAACGGCGCGGC
>JAICXU010000132.1 GCA_025934595.1 Polyangiaceae bacterium
ATGTTTTGCGGGCTCACGTCGCGATGCACGAGATCGATATGATTGCCGCGCATGTCGGTCGCTTCGTGCGCGGCATGCAAACCGGCGAGCGCGTCGTACCCGATGCGCGTGCACACGCCGACGGGAAATGTGACGCCGGCCTCTCGGGCCGCGCCGCGCAATGTCGAGAGCGACGAGCCCTCGACGTATTCCATGACGAGGAGGAGCTCGCCTTCGACCTCGACGACGTCGCTCACGGCGACGACGTTCGGATGTCGAATGAGGGCAGCGACACGCGCCTCGTCGCGAAACATGTCGAAAAATTCGCGATTGCCGAGCAAGTGACGGTGCACTCGCTTCACGACGACGAGACGCTCGAAGCCGGCCGCACCGAGCTGCCTCGCCGCATACACGGTCGCCATGCCGCCCGATGCGAGCTCGATGAGAGGCTCGTAGTTCCCGAGGCGAAGCGGCGCCTGCCCTTGCGTCTGCACTTGCGATTGAGAGAGCGGATCGGGCATCAGAATCGTCCTCGAACGGACAGCGAGCCCGGACCGAAGCCGAGGTTCATCGCCGCCGTTTCGGCGGGCCGAGCTTTTTCCTTCTGCTTGCCGTTCTTCCAATCGACGAGGAACGCAGCGGTGACGCCCGTGAGCACGGCAAAGCCCGCCGTGACTCCGATGAGCACGTTCGTCCGCACTTCTTTCGATCGACCGTCGTCGAGATTTTGCTGCGTCGGGCTGGCGTCGAACGTCGATTTTTGACCGTTCGTGTCGAGACCCGACCAAATCGTCACGCCGAGGCTCGCTGCGGTGAGACCTCCACCTATGAGGAGCACCCACGGCGGCAGACCGCTCGACTTCGTTTCCACGAGCACCGTCGGCGGTGGCGGCGGAAATGTCTCCTTCTTTTCTTCGAGAACGAGCACGACGCTCGTCACCGCGCCTGCTGCGATCGTCGCCGTTTGCCGCGTATGCGAGCCATTCTTCTCACCCGAGACGACGTGCTCGCCGGGATTCACGTACACGACCATCGTGTGATCCTGGGCGTCGGCGAGGCCCGGCACGTCCGCGCCGTCGAGCTGCACGTCGGTGAAATCTCCACCATGGATCTCGATACGCGCCAGCTTCTCGTTCAGTTGATTGAGCGACTTGATCGCGCGATCGCGATCGGGGGCCGTCGGCGGAGCGAGCGACAAATATTTCGAATAGAGATTGCCGGCGCGCGTGAGCTCGCCCGCATCTTGCCAAGCCCGTGCCGCGTTCCAGAGCGCGGGGAGCTTCGGCGAGAGCGTGTACGCTTTTTCGAAGGACTCGGCCGCGTGACGATAGTCACCGTGCTTGTAGGCCTTCTGACCCTCCATGAAGGCTTGGCCCGCCGCTTTCGAATCCGCCGGGGTCAGGGCGTTCGCGGCCGGTGTCTCCTGGGCCTGCGCATGCGCGATGGGCGCGAAAAAACCGCCCCCACCCAGGACCGCCACGATCGAGAAGTGGCTAACGAGAGAACGCGACATGGCGCACTCCTCAGTGTACGAGGATGGCAGGGCGCAACGCAATTTGTGGCGGCATTTTCGCGATCGCGAAACGCGCGCGAATCTCCTCGAATCCCCTTGAAAATAAGGGTTTCAGCGCGTCTTGCCCTTCACCTACATTGCGCTACGTCGACCTCTTGCGACGCAGCGACGTCTGCAAGACGCGCACGACACCCGTGGCGTCGAAGCGTGCCGTGGCGATGAACGATCGAATCGCGCCGTCGACGAGAGCCGCGAGCGCCGTCAGCTTTGCGAGGCGACGTCGCACTTCCGGTGGCGCGTGCTTTGCCAGACGCTCGGCCTCTTCGAGATCGAGGCGCACGCGTCCGACGAGCTCGCCTTCTCGTTCCTGGAGCACGCGACCGATCATGTGCATGAGATCCGTCTCGGCCTCGAAGCGCCATGGAGCATCACCGACCGATCGCACCCGCCTGACGACGCCCCATGCTTCGAGCTCGCGCGTGATCATCGACGCCGCGCCCTTCGAAAGCGAAAGCGTGTCTTGCAGCTCCGCGGCCGTGAGCGCGGTGTCTCGCAAAAAAAGGAGCGCCCATACGCGGCCGTGATTTCGTTTGAAGTTCCAGAAGCCGATCACCGTGCCCACTGCCTCGGTGGCGAGCTTCTCCCAAGGCTGGAGCGCGCTCGTGTCACCGAGCACCGATCCTTCGCGCAGATAGCCTTTCATGATTTGCCGGCCGCGTTTCGTGCGCTCGCTTCGGCGGAGCGCACTTCGTTCGAGAGAGACGTCGCCATCGCTTGGCCCCACGCGACGATCTCGTTCGCGGCGGCGTGCGTTCGCCACGGCGCGAGCGTTCTCTTGGTGCGATCGATCGCTTGCGCGATCATGTGCTCGGCGGTGGCGATCGCGTTCGTGGCGAGGATCGATCGCCGCAGGGATTCAGCGGTCGCCCGCGAAACTTTCTTCGAAGACCACGCGCGCTCGAGATCCGCGCGAACTCGCCTCGATCGCGAAGCCGCAAAAACCGTGGGGAAAGACGGCATTTTCTCACGGATGTCGGCGAGTCGATCTTTGTCGCCCGCAGTCGCCACGAGGTCCCGCACGTCGTCGGCGATTTGAAATGCGAGGCCGAGCGAGCGCGCAGCTTTTTCGAAGCGCTTTGCGATCGCGAGATCTCCACTGAGCGCGCCTACGCCGAATCCGCAAAATCCGAACAGCGCGCCGGTCTTCCCGGCGACGATGAGCTCGTAGGTGGCGACGTCGACCGAGACGCGACCGCGCTCGTGCACCTCGAGGATCGATCCGCGCGCCATCTCGGCGACGACCTCGGTGGCCTTGTGCGTGATGACGACGGGCTCGTTCGCGATCGCTTGAATCGCGAGCGAGAGGAGCAAATCTCCGGACAAAACCGCAGTCGAGTTTTTCCAGCGCACGTTCACGGTCGGCTTGCCGCGCCGCACTTTGCCGTCGTCGACGACGTCGTCATGGAGCAGGCTCGCGGTGTGGATCCACTCCGCCGCCATCGCGACGTTCTTCACCGACTCGGGCTTCGCGCCGATGATCGCGCCGAATCGATCGCAGAGCTGCGGACGCGCTCGCTTTGCGCCGCCCGCGAACGTGATGTGTCTCGCGGCGTCGACGAGGACCTCCCGGCGAGGATCGCAACGCGCCGCCTCGCGTTCCAGGACGCGGCCCAACGCACGCTCGACGCGAGAAGAAAAACCGCCCGCTTCTTCGGGGTGAATACGCGTAATGCTCACGATTCGTAGGTAGTTCAAGGTGTCTTGAACGTCAAGGACCGCACGAACGAAACCCCGGATTTTACCGCGCTTTTTCGATCACTTCCCCTTGCCGAGGAAGTCTTTGATCGATCCGACGATGGCGTCCTTGTCGCGAATCTCGGAGACGACGACGCGCTCGTCCTTGCCGAAGTGATCGCGCAAATCTTTGATGAACTGACCCGAGCCGTACGGGCTCTCGACTTGTCCGTACGCGAACATGTTCACGCGCGGCAGGAGCTTCTGTTTCATGAGCTCGACGCAGGAGAGCGTGTCGTCCATCGACCAGTTGTCGCCGTCGGAGAAATGGAACGGATAGATGTTCCATTCGTCGGGCGGGTAGTGATCGTCGATGAGCTGCGCGCAGAGCTTGTAGGCGGACGAGATCATCGTGCCGCCGCTCTCGCGCGTGTGGAAGAAGGTTTCGCGATCGACCTCGCGCGCGACGGCGTCGTGGATGATGAAGCGCGACTCGAGCCCTTTGTATTGGCGCGAGAGCCACGCGTCGATCCAGAACGACTCGATGCGCACGATCTCTTTTTGCTCGTCGCCCATCGAGCCCGACACGTCCATCATGTAGACGATGACGGCGTTCGCGACGGGCTCAGCCTCCGTGCGCCAGCTGCGATAGCGCTTGTCGTCGGGGATCGGAACGACGACGGGTTTGTCTTTCGAGTACGCGCCCATCGCGATCTGACGCTTCATCGCCTCGCGATACGTGCGCCGGAAATGTCGGAGTGACTCGGGGCCGATGCGCCGGATGCCCGTGTAGCGCTCCTTCTCGTTGATGATTTTGGACTTCCCCTTGTCCATGATGTCGGGGAGCTCGAGCTCTTCGCCGAGGATCGCCGCGAGCTCGTCGAGCGTGACGTCGACCTCGAGCACGTGCTCACCCGCGCTGTCGCCCGCTTTTCCGCTGCCTTGCTCTGCATCGCCTTCTTCGCCGCCGACCGGATCGCCCGGGTCGCCGTCGCCCTGCCCGGCGCCGCCCTGTTGCTTGTCGCCGAAACGAAACCGCGGAATGTCGATTTGCGGGATCGGGATCGAAACGAGATCTTTTCCTTTGCGGCCGATGAGCTCGCCTTGGGAGATGTATTTGCGGAGATTCTGCCGGATCCGCCCTTTGACGATGCCGCGAAATCGGGAGTGGTCTTGATCGATCTTCAGCGACATCTTCTAAAAGGATAGCTCGCTTTTCTTCAGCCGGCGCACGTTCGATTTCGACCCGCCCGTTTTGCGCGATAGAGGCGCTCGTCGGCGAGGGTCAGGATCTTTTTCGTTGCCGCTTCGTCCTCGCCGCAATCGGCGAGCATGGCGATGCCGAGGCTGACCGTGACGCCGACTTGTCGGCCGTCGGCCCGAATGTCGAGCTTCTCGACAGCGCGCCTGATTCGCTCGGCGAAATGCACGACATTGCGCTGCTTGATGCCGCGCACGAGCACCACGAACTCTTCGCCGCCATAACGCGCGAGCGTGTCTTCGATGCGAATGACGTTCTGCAATTCTTGCGCGACGCGGCGAAGAACGACGTCACCGGTCGCGTGTCCGTACGTGTCGTTCACGACCTTGAAATGATCGACGTCGATCATCATCACGGCCAGCGCCGTTTTGTGGCGCTTCGCATACGCGATTTCGGAGTCGAGGCGCTCGTCGAAATACTTGCGGGTGCTGGCCCGGGTCAGCGGGTCACGAGTGGACGACTCGTAAAGCTTCTTCGCGAGCGCTTCCTCGGTCTCGTCACTCATCGCGAACCGGAGCACGACGTCCGGTCCGATCTGGAGTCGGTCGCCCGGTTTCAGCTTCGAGCGCTTGTGGGGCTTGCCGTTCACGTACGTGCCGTTCGTCGATCCGAGATCCTCGACGACGTACCCGCCTTCCACCGTTCCGACGACGCGACAGTGGCGGCGAGAGATGCCCTGGTCGTCGAGCTTGACGCCACAGTCGCGTCCTCGGCCGATGACCGTCTCCACCTTCATGAGGGTGAAGCCGCGCCCCGCGCTGAGACCCGTGAGCACGGTGAGCATCGCGTTCTCGGCGCCCTTCGCGGGGCTGATCTTGATCGCCGTTTGGGAGGTTCGCGAAAGACCGTCCTCCTCGTCGTCGATCGCGAGGCTCACGAGATCGTGTGCGCGCCTCGTCGCGGGCTCGCGATCGCGATCGCGAAAATCAGTCGATCGCGAAGGCCGCTCGCTTTTCGGCGCAGGCATGACGGAGCTCCGTTTCGGAGGAACGCTCTTCGAGGACCCGCCCACAGTCCCATCGAATCACGCTGGCCCCGCTCCTGCAATCTTCTCTGACCTTCGCGTCACTCGGCGATCAGAAAATCGCGCACGACGCCCATGTGTTGCATGTTCAGTGCGGCGCTGTCGGTCGACATCGCCGGCGCGATGTCCTCGATCGGCGTATACACGCGCGTGTCGACGACGAGCCCGGCCGGGAACGAATTCGAGCCAATTTGCACGGGAACCATGCCCGCGGCGAGGTCGGGGCTTCCGACGACCCAGTCGTAGGGTTTGTTGCGCGGCGCGTTGGTGTTTTCGTTCATCGCTTGATCGGCGGGATATGGAGGATCGGTGACGACGACGGCGCTGAGCGCCGAGATCGCGCCTTCGCTGCGTGAGTCGGTGTTGAAGTCGCCGCCGATGGCGAGGTAGGCGTCGGCCGGAACGTTCGCGCCGATGTAACCGACGAGCGAGTTCGCTTGCAGCGTGCGATTGCCGCTGCTCGACGTGAGCAAGTGAACGCTCACGGCCCATAGATCGCGCGGGCCGGGCACGTCGATCTGGGCCCATACGAACTCGCGATCGGTCGTGTTGGGGTCGTCCCAAAATCCCGAGCTCAAGATCGGAAACTTCGTGATGATGCCGTTCGGGATCGAGACGCCGGGCTCTTGGTAGTAGCTGCAGCCGGTGCCGCAGACGGTGGTCACGAAATTCTGAACGTCGACGTCGGTCGTTCCGACGTTGAACTCCTGAATCATGATGATGTCGGCGTGGAGCCCTTCGAAGATGCGCTCGCCTTCGCCCGAATCGTAGTTTTGGTGATCACCCGAGGACAGATTGCCCGTCATGATGCGGATCTTCGCGTGAGGCCCGTTCGCGTCGAAGCCGGTGCCGGAGTCATCGCCGCTCGCGCCGACGTCGTCGCCGGCGGATGCGTCGGAGCCCGATGTCGTGCCGCTATCCGATCCCGTTTCGCCGGGCGAGCTCGAGCTCGAGCACGCCATCCCAGCGAGCGAAGCGGTGGATGCGAAGAGAACGACGAAGCGGAAAAGGCCACGCGAAGCAGACGAGCGAGCGATCACTCTTCACGAGTGTTCTAGGCGCGCGCCGTTTCGTCGAGGGAAATCCGCGCGATCCACAGGCACACGACGACGTTCACGATGCAGAAAAGCCGGAAAAACAAGCCTGATCCGAGAAACGAGGCGACATCTGCAGAGACGAACATTTGCGCGAGAAGCGCCGCTGCGCCGACGGCGAAGCCCCCGAGCACGCCGCGGAGTTTTTTCACACCGAACAGGAGCGCGAGGAACGCAAACGTCGGAAGCGCGCTCGCGAGCAAGAGATACCGGTGGAGGCCGGCTCCGAAAATCAAATCCCATTCGCCCACGGGACGCATGCCGAGCTCCACGAGCCATCGCAGCTTTCCCGCATGCGACGCGAGGCCGAGAAGCGGCGCGAACGGCAAGAGACCGATCGACGCCGCCATCGCACCGAGCGCGACGCCCCAGGTCTTTCGAATCGTTCCCTTCTTCTTCTTGATGCGCGACACGACGAAAGCGAACAGCGCAAAACACGCGAGGAGCCGAAGCACGATATGTTTGTAGAATACATGTGATGCGGCGGCGCCCGCGTCGAGGATGCCGGCGCCGTAAAGCTTCGCATCGTCCTTCGGCCGCGCCGACGACTCGAGCACGCTACGCACGGCAGCGGGATCGGTGACGCCGAGGCCGACGATCATGGCCGCAGCGCCCGCGACGTGAGGTGACGCCATGCTCGTGCCGTTGAACGTGCCGAAGATCTCGCACTTGTTCTTGCCGCCTTCGCACACGGTTTGCTGCGTGACCCCGACGCCGGGAGCCGCGATCGCGACTTGCGGTCCGCGCGACGAGAACCACGCGATCTTGTCGTTCGAGTCGCTCGCGGAGACGGCGACGACGCCGTCGTAGGCAGCGGGATATCCGACCGATTTGCCGCTATTTCCTGCGGCCGCGACGACGATCGTGCCCTTCGAGATCGCATGATTCACCGCGTCCTCGAGCACCTTGCTCGGCGACGGTCCGCCGAGGCTCAAGTTCAC
>JAICXU010000940.1 GCA_025934595.1 Polyangiaceae bacterium
TCGCTGCGTCGGTCGTCGTCTTCGGCGCGCTCGATCTCCATTATCGCACCGGTTTTTTCGTGAAGATCGAGCCCGCGCTCGGAAATGCCGTCACGGCCATCTTCTTCTTGGGCACCGTCGCCATCGGCAAGCCGCTCCTCATCGAGCTCGCAGAAAAGAGAGCCGGAAAAAGCATACCCGCCCGAGCTCACGGCTTCTTGCGGGCTTGGACGGTGCTCTTCGCGCTTTATTTTTTCCTGCGCTGCGCCGCGTACGTGTGGATGGCCTATCACCTCACGATCGACCAAGCGATGGCGGCGCGGAGCGTGATCGGCCCCATTTCTTTCGGCGTCGTGTTCGCGATCGTGTTTCTTTCACGACGCATCGTGTTCGGAAAAGGCAAGCTCGCGCCGGACGCGCAATGATCATTTCTCGTCTTTGAGCGGCAACACGTTGCGGGGATCGCACACGACGCTCACCGATCCATCGGTCATCTGCGACGCGGTCTTGCCCGCGAGATCCACGCCGTCGCGAACGCGTCTCGTCTCGTAATGCAGATGCACGAGCTCGGGCGATCCCGTGTCGCCGACGAAGCCGATGACATCGCCTTCGTGCACGCGCGCTCCGACGACGATGCCCGGCGCGACGTGATCGAGATGTCCGAACATCACGAGATAATCGCGGAGCTGCCCCGCCTCGCGCACGGTCTGTCGCAAGAAGATCGTCGTGCCGGCCCATTTGCCCACGTAGACGACGTCGGCGTCGCCTTGCTGATGCTCGAGCGCGACGAGCGCGATCGGCGTTCCTTTCGGCGCCGGCAAATCCACGCCGCCGTGGCCGACGGCGCGAATCGTGAGACCGCGCCGCTGCGACCGATCGGGCCGATCCAAGTCGTAGCCGCTGAGCACCGTGTGCCCACCCGCGAGAAACGGTGGAATCGGATAGCGATAGAGATCGTAATCGGCGGGACGATCGGGACGCCGCGGGATTTGATCGTAGATGGCGTAGCGACCGCTTCGTTCGAAGTGCGAGCCCGCGACGACGGGCGCATCCTCGCCGCCCTCTTCACTCCCGGGCAAGTGCACGCAGACGTTGCCGTCGGGCAAGGTTCCCTTCGGACACGGCGCGGCATCCGGCGAGCCTGGCGCAGCGAGGCCCGCCAGAACCCCGATGCGGAGCGGATCGCGCGCGCGCGTCCGAGAGGAGAGCGCGATCGACGCGAGCGCGATCGTGAAAGCCATCGTGAGCGGGCGCATCGCTGGATCGAACGGACCGCATGGCGGAAGAATTTCCGAGTTTGCGTTTGTCCGAAGGTCGAGGTTAGCGTCTCTTGCCAAAAAATGAGCGCAGACTCGATCGCCACGGACCTCAAAAAACTCTTCGACGCGGAGCGAAGCGTCCGCGAAACCCACGCCGCGCTCCTCGCCGGCGATCACGCGAGCCTCGTCGGCGAAATCGGGAACGCGACGCGCGAAGCCTTCGAGCTCGCCGACAAGAACGAAGCCGCGCTACGGCTCGTGCGCGTCTCGGAGCTCCTCAGCGATGTCGAGGGACCGAAGGCCGTCGATCTTCTGATTTCGATTTTGGATCGCGGCGAGCCCGAGGCGAGGCACGCGGCGGGTGAGGCTCTCGAGGGCATCGCGTTCGATCGCTTCAAAGAGGTGGCGCTAGGGATCGAGCGCGCGCTGACGTCGCTCGGCGCAGGAAGCCCGGCCCTCACCGAGCTTCCGTACCTCCTCGCGCAAATTCCGGAGCCTGGTGTCGTGAAGCTCCTCGCGCGATTTTTGAAGCACGAGGACGGCGAAGCGGTGGCGGCCGCGATCGAAGCGCTCGTCGAGTGCGCGGATCCCACCGGAGCGCAACTCCTCGGCGCGCTCGAGAAAGACAAGCGCACCGTGCAGATCGAAGAAGACGACGACGCGCGCGTCACGATCGGCGAGCTCGCGAAAGAAGCGAGAGAGTTCTTGCAGAAGCTTTAGATCTAAAGCTTCGCGTTACCTGCAGTAGCCGTCGATGCAGACTTGCGGGTTCGGGCAGTTTTGCTGCTGCGTCGGATCGCAATCGCTTCCGA
>JAICXU010000760.1 GCA_025934595.1 Polyangiaceae bacterium
CCAGATGATCGTGGACGACGCCACGCGGAGCGGCCAGTTCGCCTTTCCTCCGGTCACCGACGTCAAGATGGACAAGGAGCGCGTGGCCATCGTCGTCGACCGCGACAAGGCGGCCTCGATGGGTCTCAGCATGCAGCAAGTCGGCGCCGATCTTTCATCGATGATGGGCGGCAATTTCGTCAATCGCTTCGACATCGACGGCCGCAGCTACAAGGTCATCGCGCAGATCGAGCGAAGCGCGCGTCTCACGCCCGACCAGCTCAAAGACATCTACGTCACCGGCGCGAACAACCAGCTGATTCCTCTCAGCTCGATCGCCACCATCAAAGAATCGGTCGAGCCGCGCACCCTGAATCGCTTCAATCAGCTCAACTCGATCAAGCTGTCGGGCGTCGCGCCGCGCGGCGTCGACGGCGCTCTTCAAGTGCTCGAAAAATCGGCGCAGCGCGTGCTGCCCCAAGGATCCCGTTACGACTACACGGGCGAGTCGCGCCAATTGCGTCAAGAGGGCGGAAAATTCCGTCCCGCGATGGGCCTCGCGATCGTGCTGATTTTCCTCGTGCTCGCCGCGCAGTTCAACTCGTTCCGCGATCCGTTCGTCATCCTCGCCGGCTCGGTGCCGCTCGCGATGTTCGGCGCGATGATCTTCACGTTCTTGAAGTTCGCCGGTCCGCCCGGCATGCATTTCAAGCTCACCGAAGGTTGGACCACGACGCTGAACATCTACTCGCAGGTCGGTCTCGTCACGCTCGTCGGCCTCGTGTCGAAGAACGGCATCCTCATCGTCGAGTTCGCGAACGCGCAGCAGATCCTCGGCCTCTCGAAGATCGAAGCGGTGCGCGTGGCGGCGGCGACACGTCTCCGGCCGATCCTGATGACCACCGTCGCCACCGTCGCCGGTCACTTTCCGCTGACGCTCGTCACGGGCGCCGGTGCCGTCGCGCGAAATTCGATCGGCATCGTGCTCGTCGGAGGCATGACGATCGGCACGCTGTTCACGCTCTTCGTCGTGCCGTCGGTCTACGTCCTCATCGCGAAGGATCACCGCAAGGACAAAGCGATCGAGGAGCAAGAAGAGGCCGACGCCGAGACGCCGCTGCACACCGGTGAATCGATCCCCGCCCCTGCCGAGTGATCAGGTTTTCTTCTTGGCGGTTCTCTTCGCGCGACGACGTACGAATGGGATCGCGGCGGCGAGAAGAATCGCGAGATCGCTTTCAGAGCCATTTTCTCGGCGAATCATGCTGCACGCGCACCCGCTGTCGCCAGTCGTGTCGGGAGAGGCGCCATTCGCGCTCGCCCCGCCGTCGCTCGTCGCGGACGGCGTGCCAGGTCCCGAATCGACACCGGGCAGGCCTCCTTCCGGACAGGAGAGATCGACCGGAGGCAGCGAGGGCAACGACGCCGGAATGCCGCCGTCGTCGAGGCACGAGCGCGCGCGACCGAAGCCCGTCCAGCGCGAATCGAGACGCTTGTCGCCATCCGGATCCGGCGCTTCGCCATAGAGCGCGCCGAGTCGATCGCGCAGCTGCGTGAGGACAGCGGTGCCGCCGAGGACGTCGGGCTCGAACTCGGTGCCCTCCGTCCAGTCGTCCCACGTCTCCATGATGACGCCCTTCGTGTGTTGCGATTCGAAGTAGTCGAACTCCCCGTCGAGCACGGCGGGATCGCGCGCGTCGCCTTCGGGAAGCTGCCGCTCCGTGCACGTTCCCCAATTCATCGTGAAGTCGTCGAAGCCGGGTGACGCGCCGCCGAACACGACGCGACCCGGATACGACCCCACCGCGCTCGCGAGATCATGATGAAGCTTTTCGCTCCACGCCTCCGCGTGCGCCCGCACGGTTGCGCCCGACGTCGCATCCCAATTCAAATTGATCCACGGTGCGATGCCGTCGAACGCATCGAAGTATTCGGTCTTCGTCGAGTTCTGGATCGCGGAAACCACGTAAAAATCCATACCGGATGCGTTACGTGCATTCTGCAATACGGCGGCCCACCCCGCGGAATCGAGATGGGCCGGGTCGAGGTACGTGAAGAGGACGGGCTTGCCTGCGATCTTCAGCGCCGAGTCGTGCGCCGCCGCGAGCGTCGACATGTCGACGAAATCTTCGGTGAGCGCGTCGATGCATTTTTGCTTCGCGTTCGCCGGCGTCGAGTCGTCACAGGTGCCGAGACCCACGCTCGATCCGAAATGGAAATACCAAGTCGCATCGTCCCCAGGGATGATCACGTTCTTCATTCCCAGCCGATCGGCTTCGTTCAGAAAACCGACCGTGGCCCCATACGCGATGTTGCACGTGACGCACGACGGGTTCGACGCATGCGCATCGGTGGCATAGGTGCCGTCGAGCTGCACTGTCCATGCATCGAGCTTCGCGCCGTCGTCGCACGGGCGACGCAAATTCGAGAGCATGAGATCGACGCGACGCAATCCTTCCGCGTCCTTCGCGCTCGCCGAATAAATTCCCGCGAGCGGCCGTCTTCGCGATGCGTTGCTCCGTTCGTACGTGCCCGTTTGCAGACACGCGTCGCTCGCGCCACGAAGCACGCAGGTGGAGCACGTCGCCGGATTCGAGAA
>JAICXU010000331.1 GCA_025934595.1 Polyangiaceae bacterium
CGAGCGCGATGCGCGATGCGCGCGGCGGCGAAAAACTTCGCGAGCACGTGAAGAGCGTATTCGGTGTCGAAGCGCGCGTGCTTTCGGGCGACGAAGAAGCTCGCATGACGTTCGCCGGTGCGCTGTCCGGTCTCGCCGTCGACCAGGCGGAGAGCGTGGCCGTCTTCGACATCGGCGGCGGGAGCACCGAGATCGTTCGCGGGAAAAATGGCGTCATCTCGTACGCGCACAGCTTCGACATCGGCAGCGTGCGACTGACCGAGCGACACGTGAAATCGGATCCGCCATCTTCCGCGGAGCTCGCGGCTGTCGAAAAAAATGTGCGAGACGAGCTCGCGGCGGCGCAAGGCGAACGAGCGGCACGTGCGATCGGCATCGCCGGAACGATGACGACGCTCTGCGCCGTCTCGCTCGCGATGCGCGACTATGACGGCGCGCGCGTGCATGGTCACGTGATGACGCGTTCGAGCATCGTCGAAACGACGTCCAGGCTCGCGAAATTGCCGCTTTCGGCGCGGACCGCAGTACCGGGGCTCGAGCCGAAACGCGCCGACGTCATCGTCGCAGGCGGCATCATCGCCGTCGCTTGTCTCGACGTTCTCGGTGCGACCGACGTCACGATTTCGGATCGGGGCGTGCGCTGGGGGCTCGCTCAAGAGCTCGTCGCGTAGTGCGGCGAATGGAGCTTGTCGGATAAACGCCCACCCAATTCGATCTTCGACGTTCCCCGCCGTTTGACCGGCCGCGAGCGCGAGCCGTATCCTTTACGGACGATGGGCCTGCCGAACATTTGGCCGTCGACGGCGGGCGCGAAGCAGGGTCGCTGGCTCTGGAACGGGTATGTCGACGTGCTCCTCATCGGCGGCGCGCTCTTTTTTCCGTTCGCCCTGATCGCCATTCCGATCACGTATCTCGTGCCGGGTTTCGGCGCCGCGCTCGTTTCGTTTTTCTTGGCGGCGTCGCTCGTCGTCAACAATCCGCATTACGCGGCCACCTATCACCTCGTCGTCACCGAGCGGGCGAAACAGCCGCGCGTCTACAAGTGGCTGATTGCATCCGTCCTCGTGATGATCCCCGTCACGATCGCGTGCATTCATTGGATCGACGTCGTGCTTTTGCCCGTTCGTCGCATCTATCTCACCTGGACGGCGTGGCATTACTCCGCGCAACATTTCGGGATCGCCGCGATGTACGCCGCGCGCAACAAGCGCCCGATGCAAGATCGCGAGAAGCTGCCGCTGCAGGTCGCGTTCGTCGGTGTCGGCATCTTCATGATGATGTCGCTCAACTTGTTCAATCCGCCGACGACAGGCCCATTCAGCCTCGATCGCGCGGAAGCGGCCTATGCACAAACGCATTTCGCATGGGCGTATCCGCTCGGTCTCTTCGTCGTCGCCGTGAGCTTGGTGGCCGCCGTGATCGCGCACCTGCGCGTGAAGGCGCGCACGGGCAAAGGCCTCGAAGCGATGACGTGGCTTCTCTTCGGCGTGAATTTTTTCTGGTTCGTCGTGCCGAGCTTGCTCGTCGGCGAGAACAATCTCTGGGGACATCCCGAGATCGCGCTCTGGTTTCCGTGCTCGCTGCCGTTCTTCCACTGCGTCCAATATCTCGGCGTCACTTCGCATCGCGCGCGCAGCATGGGCGACGTGAAGCCGTTCTTCTTGTTCGGCCTCCTCGTCGTCGTCGGATGGCTGCTTTTCCAGGGCTTTTCGATCGGCGTCACGCGGGCGAGCCACCTCGACGGGCTTCGCTCTTTCGGTCTCGTCGTGACGCTGGTCAACATCCATCACTTCTGGATCGACGGCATGATGTGGAAGCGCCCCCGGAAAGCAGCGGCGCCCGCGCTCGCACCGGAGCCCGTGAAGGCAGCCGCCCTGGCCGACGCCGAGTGAGAGAAATAGCGCGTAGGCCTAGCTGGCCTTGAGGAACGGCTCCCACTCTTTGAAACGCGATCGCGTTCCGAGCAGGATCTGCGCGCTCATCGTCCACTTCGGTCGGAACGGGCGCCGCGCGAGCCGCATGCCGGCCTCGTCGGGCAGCTTCCAACCTTTTTTCAGATTGCAGACGCGACACGCGGTCACGAGATTTTCCCACGTGTCCGCGCCGCCGCGTGATCGCGGAATCACGTGATCGATGTTCAGATCGCGGAGCGCAGGACGCTTCGCGCAGTACTGACACTGAAAGCCATCGCGGAACATCAAGTTGCGACGCGTGAGGCGCACTGTGGTGCGCGGCGTGCGATCGTAGCGTTGGAGATGCACGACGCGCGGCACGCGGAGGGCACCGCCGATGATCGGAATGTGGTCGTCGTCCTCGCGCACGGGGAGCGTGCGCCACAGATCGAAATCGTAGGTCTCGCCGAGCTCGTCGAGCGCCTGTGCGGAGCCGCCGTAAAGCAAAATGAAGGCGCGACGTGCCGTCGTGAGCTGTACGGGCTCGAAGTGACGATTCAGCACCAAAACGGGTGCTTCCAGCGTGTCGCTCATAAGACCGAACCTATGGATCAGCATAGCACCAACCGGTGGCCGTCCAAGGAACGCGCGAGTTGACGCGCGGGCGTTAGGCGCCCACAATTTCCCGAGCAATGGAAGACGAAACCCACGAAGTCCCCGTTCGCCGTCGTCGCGAAGAAGAGCGCGATCCCGCGCAATCGAAGAAGGGCCTCATTCTGCTCCTCGGCCTCGTGATGGGCGGCGCGCTCATCGCCGTCATGGCGCTCTTCGGCATGAAAGACAACGCGATCTATTCGAAGCCCGTCGATCAGCTCGTCGCCGAGAAAGCGAAATTCACCGACAAGCAGGTACGTGCCGAAGGAAACCTCGTGCACGGATCGCTCGTGAAGCGCGACTCGCCGTGTGAGTACCGCTTCACGATTCAAAAAAACGGCGTCGAGGTGCCCGTTCGATTTCCGCAATGCGTGGTGCCCGACACGTTCCGCGACGTCCCCGACATGGACGTCGGCGTCACCGTCGAAGGTGAGCTTCGCGCCGACAACACGTTCGACGCCACGACGGTGCTCGCGAAGTGTCCGAGCAAATACGAGATGAAGGAACGCGCCGGACGCGGCGAAAAGATGCCACACGGAGAAATCGACGGGACCTGATCACTTTGGCTATGCTTCATCCTCTTTAGGATGCGATCGCTTTCCTTCGTTCATCGCTTGGCGCCGTTCGCCGTCTTCGGCGCGGTCGCTCTTTCGGTCCCGGCGCTGGCGCAGCCCGCGGGAACGCCGCTCACGGTCTATCCGGCGTGCACCACGCAACCGAGCAAAGACGACAGCGAGGTCGCGCACGGCGCGTACATCGCAGGCAAGCGCGCGTTCGACGAGAACGATTACCCGACCGCGATCCAATACTTCAAAGACGCGTTTCGTCGCGATTGCACGAAGTACGAGCTCCTCAACATCATCTCACGCTCGTACGAGCTGAAAGGCGACAAGCCGGAAGCGATCAACGCGCTCGAAACGTATTTGAAGCGCGCACCGGCCGGCGATCCGACGATCGAGTCGATCCAAAAGCGGCTCGAGAACTTGAAGGCGCAAGCCGCCGCGGAGGCCTCGGCGAAGGCCCCGGTCACCGGGTCCGCGAGCGCCGCGACGACGGCACCGTCTGCGTCCGCGAGCATCGCCCCGCCACCTCCTTCGGCGAGCGCGTCTCCGCCGGAGCGGGGCCATACCCTTCCGCCTTATCTGGTGATGGCCGGCGGCGTCGTCGCGCTCGGTGTGGGCATTCCGCTCGCGATCGTGGGCGCTGGCAACGTCTCCGACGCCAATGCTCAAATCGCGGGGCTCAATTGCGATGCGAACAACGTGTGCCAGGGAAACGCGCAGGTTTCGCCCTTGGACGCAGGCCGTGAAGCCACCGATATCGCCAATGGATCGCGACGCACGGGGCAAATCGAAGAGGGCGTCGGGATCGCGCTCATCGGCGTCGGCGCGGCGGCCGTGATCGGAGGTCTCGTGTGGCATTTCGTCGAGCCCACGGGTCCCGTGCCGCCGCAAACCGGAATGAGCATCGGCGTGCGGCCCGACGCGCGACCGGGTTACGCGGGCTTGTCGATCGGCGGCCGCTTCTAGCTCGTCGCGGCGCGCTCGCACTCTCGCTTCGCTCGTAGTCTGGTAGACTCGTCTCATGCCGAGCGCTTCGACGTCCATGGCGCGGGGCGGCTCCGTTCGCCAAGGTGGAAAAGAGGAGCTGCGAGCCTCGCTCTTGAAGACGTACTTGCTCCGCGTGCGCGCCGAAAAAGGAGAGCGCGCCGTGAAGCAGCTGCTCGGCGGCGTCGGAATTCCCGCCGCGCTCGTCGACAACGAAACGGGTTGGGTGAGCGCGAGCGCCGCGAAACGCGCCCTCCGCGCGATCAAGGATTTGCTCGGTGAAAGCTCGCTCGTCCATCGCGGCGACTGGGTCACGCATCCCGAAGCGCTCGGCACGCTCGTTCGCATGTTGCGCATCGCCCACGAGCCCATCGACGCGTATCGCTACCTCGCCGATCACGCGCGCGAGGTCACGCGTATCGGCACGTGGGAGCTCGAGGAGATCGAAAGCGGCGGCGGCAGTGCTCGCATCATCGACGGCGTGCACATGAAATACCGGCTCCGTACCGACACCGACGACGACGTCGATCTCGCCGACGAAGATTTGTTGTGCGCCGCGCGCATCGGCGAGCTCGCGGGAGCGCCTCGCATTTGGGGCTTGCCGGATGCCGAGATCACGCACGACACCTGTCTCGCGAAGGGCGGCGATGCTTGCATCTACACCGTCCGCTGGAGCGAGGCGCATCCTCGAAGTGGTGCGCCCATCGGCGCCGTCGCATCGGCGATCGCTTGCGGAGGCGCGGTCGCAGCGGCGGGAGGCTGGCTCGCCGGCGGCGTCGCGGCGCTTCTCGCGGGCGCGCTCGGCGGTGGCGTCGGTTTCATGTACGACCGCACGCGCGAAGAGCGCACCGTGCGCGCGTTCGAAAAAAATCGCATCGCCGCTCTCGAGC
>JAICXU010001101.1 GCA_025934595.1 Polyangiaceae bacterium
CGAACGTGCCGTCGATCTCGAGCTGCATGCCGATGATTTGTCCGCGCGCGTCCGCGTGCTCGAAACGCTCGCCGAGGCCGCCGTAAAATCCGTCATCGCTCTCGAGCGCGAGCGACATCAGCACGGAGGCCGCGTCTTCGCCGGTCGCCGTGAGATGAACGATGCCGCGGGAAGGTGAGTCGATCGCGATCGCACCGCTCTCCACTCGATCGAACGTGACGCCGTCCAAGAGACGAGGATTGTGGAAGTCGTCGGGCGCTTCATCGTCGATTTCCCGAGAAAACAAGGGCTTTCCTGGCGCGGTGCCGAGGACGCGTGATCCGTTCTGCGTGATCTCGAAGCTTCCGTCGCTGTTGACCGTCGCGACGATTCCGTTTCCGTCGTCCGCGCGAAGGGTAGGCAAGAGCGTGCTGCCGTCGCCGCATGCTCCCGCGCCAAGGGCGATCGCAAACAGCGCCGCGCTCTTCTTCATCGCGCCACGCTCGTCTCGCCGCTCTCGTCTTGCGCGGGCGTCACAGGCCGAGCGGGACCTTCGCGGGGTAGCTGCCGGGGCTCGGAAGCTCGAGCCCTTGCACGACGCCGACGAGGCAATCGATCTTGTCGGCGCCGTCTTTCGAAGGTGCCGCGAGACCCGCCGCTTGTACTTTGCCGTGCTTGCCGTCCGGCACGACATACGCCGCGCCTTTGAACGTGCCGCTCACGCCGCCTTTGCAGTCGTCGATCTTGCCCTGCGCTTTGCCGATCGCTGCGGCGATCTTGTCGGCGCTCCAATTCGTGGGAGCGCGCACGTCTCCCGGCGGATCGAAGCCGAAGCTCTTTCGCACCTCGGCCTCGCCACCTTGCGGCTTCGGCCACGACGTCGCCTGAAAAACGCCGAGGATGCATTTTTCGGTTTCGCGATCGCCGACGCTGGAGTCTTCGAAGTATCCGTATTGCACCGCGCCGCTCGTGCCGATGCGAAGGAACACCGAGACGTCGCCGCCGAGATACTCGATGCGCTGAAGCCCGGTCTTGAAGCAGCCT
Source organism: Polyangiaceae bacterium (assembly GCA_025934595.1). Classification (GTDB taxonomy): domain Bacteria; phylum Myxococcota_A; class Polyangia; order Polyangiales; family Polyangiaceae; genus JAICXU01. The sequence goes on from JAICXU010001101.1 coordinate 1,024, forward strand.
TGGATTTTGCCTTGCAGCTTGTCGAACGTGCGTTCGACGGCGTTCGGATCGATCGAGCCGAGCTCCTGCGAGACTTGCGGCATCGGTCCGCCGGCCGCGGCTTGCTGCGAGGAGTCGTCCGGCGGCGTCGTCGCCGGTGGCGGCGTGGAACCTCCGCATGCGACGAAACCGCACAAAAACAAGCCGATCGCCGGAATCAAAAAGCGTGCATTATGCATGCAGTAGCCCCGCCGCGATGACGATGCGTTGGATCTCGCTCGTGCCTTCGTAGATCTCGGTGATGCGTGCGTCGCGATAGTTACGCTCGACGGGGAACTCGGTGGAGTAGCCGTAGCCGCCGTGAATTTGGATCGCGCGATGCGCGACCTTCGTGGCCGTCTCGCTCGCGAACAATTTCGCGATCGCGCTTTCTTGCGAATGCCGCACGCCTTCGTCCTTCATGGCGGCAGCGCGCCACGTGAGAAGGCGAGCGGCGTCGAGCTCGGTCGCCATGTCGGCGAGCATGAACTGGATCGCCTGGTGCTGCGCGATCGGGACGCCGAAGCTCTTTCGTTCCTTCGAATACTTCACGCTCGTGTCGAACGCGGCGCGCGCGATGCCGAGCG
>JAICXU010000144.1 GCA_025934595.1 Polyangiaceae bacterium
CCGGCGTCGTCGCGCTGCTGGATGCGGCGAAAATTCCGGTCTTTCGTGAGGAGCGGAACGACTCGCATCCGTTCATTTTGGCGGGCGGTCCCCTCACCTTTTCGAACCCGCTACCGCTCGCATGCATGGCCGACGCGATCGTCATCGGTGAGGCCGAATCGATCGTGGTCGATGCGCTCCGCGTGATCGAGAGCGAGCCCACGCGCGAAAAAAAGCTCGAAGCGCTCGCGAAGATTCCGCACGTGTTCGTTCCCGACATCCACGGGGCGGGTCTGCCTCTCGTCGCGAAGGTGGACGACGCGGAGCTTCCTGCATTCAGCGCCATCACGACTCCGCATGCCGTGCTCTCGAACATGTTCTTGATCGAGACCGAGCGCGGATGCTCGCGCGCATGCAAATACTGCGTGATGAGGCGCTCGACGAACGGCGGCATGCGCGTCGTTCCGATGGACGTCATTCTCGATCGCGTGCCGAAAGACGCGAAGAAGGTCGGGCTCGTCGGCGCCGCGGTGAGCGATCATCCGCGCATCGCGCAAATGGTGACGACGTTCGCCGAGCGCGGCATGGAGGTCGGCCTCTCCTCGCTCCGGCCCGATCGTTTGAGCGACGAATTCGTCGGCGCGCTGAAAAAAGCAGGAACGCGCACGCTCACGACGGCGATGGACGGCCCCTCCGAACGGCTGCGCGAAATGCTCGAGCGCAAAGCACGCATTCGTCACCTGCAAAAATGCGCGGAGATGGCGAAGAAGCACGGCATGCGAGGGCTCAAGCTCTATTTGATGATCGGGCTGCCGTCGGAGACCGACGCCGACATCGACGAATGCATTTCGTTCACGACGGAGCTCTCGAAGGTGATCCCGATCTCCCTCGGGATCGCGCCGTTTTGCGCGAAGCGAAACACGCCGCTCGACGGCGAGCCGTTCGCGGGAATCGACGTCGTGCACGATCGGCTCGATCGCCTGAAACGCGGGCTCAAAGGTCGCGCAGACGTGCGCTCGACGAGCGCGAAGTGGGCGTGGGTCGAGTACGTGCTCGCGCAAGGCTCCGAAATCGAGGGACGCGCGCTCGTCGAAGCCGCGCGCGCCGGCGGAAAATTTGCGGATTACAAGCGCGCTTTCGAGGCGATTCCACGCGAAGCGCCGAAGCGCGCGCTGAAGATCGCCGCGTTTTAGACTATAAGGACGTCGTGGCCAGCGAAGATCGATCGACCGACTCCGTGAGTGGGCTCTCCTCGCTCGCGTACGTCGTGTTCGTGCTCGCAGCCGCCGTCGCCGTGTATGCGTTCGTCACGGTCGCGCGCGACGGCGAGCAACGCCGGCGTTGCGGCGCGATGTGCATCATGCATCCGAATTACGTGAACGACGATCGCACTGCGCCGGACTTCACGCTCGCCGACTCGAATGGCGCGCCAGTTTCTCTGTCGTCGTATCGAGGCAAGGTCGTCGTCCTGAATTTTTGGACCAAGACGTGCGGCCCGTGCATGGAAGAGATGCCCGAGATCGCGACGCTCACCAAAGTGCTGAAAGATCGCGACGACGTCGCCGTGCTCACCGTGTCTACCGACGACGGCCCCGCCGACGTGAAAGACACGCTGAAAAGCGTGCTGCGCGAGGATCCTCCGTTTCGGATTTTGTTCGATCCCGATCAAAAAGTCGTCGCCGGAAAATTCGGCACGCATCTTTATCCGGAGACGTGGATCATCGACAAACGCGGCGTCATTCGCGCACGATTCGACGGCGCGCGCGAGTGGAGCAACTCCGCGGTCGTCGAGATGATCGACGAAATCCGTCATGGCGGTTACTGCCCGCTCGAAGTCAAAGACAGCAAGCCGCAAGGCGACGCGGCGAAGACGTGCAAAGAGATCGGCGGCGACCTCCGCGGCTCATGAGCCGTACCCGCCTGCGCGCAAGGTCGCGCGAGCTACGATTCACCCGGCGAATGATTCTTCTGTGCGCGCTCTTTTCGCGCCGCTTCCACTTGCGCACGATCGGCGTAGGGCTGCGGCCGCGCCGCCGTCGCTTTCAGATATCCAGGTAAGTCGACGATGACGTAACCGACGCGATTCGGTCGCGCGGGATCGTAGGCGCGCGCTTTCAGCCACGCGAGGAGCTTCGGCAAGGTTTCCACGGTCGACCATTTCACGTCGTGGAGCAGCACCACGCCGCCGCCGGCGCTCGCGATCTGACGCTCGAGGGAATCGGCCATTTTTTCCGGATCATCGTTCACCATGTCCGCGGCTTCGACGTTCCAGAGCACGACCTCGTCGTGACGTTTTTGCAAGACGTCCTCGGTGAACGGATCGAGCTGGCCGTACGGCGGCCGAAAAAATTCCGGACGATGCCCCGTCGCGCGCTCGATCGACGCCGCGCCTTCTTCGATCTGCGCGAGCGCGTCCGTGTGATTGGCGGTCGTGAGCAAGAGATGATCGTGCGTGTGATTTCCGATCATGTGACCCGCCGCGAGGATGTTTTGCGCGACGTTGCGCGTCGCGATGGCGCGAGCGTCGTTGCCGTCGAGGTAGCGGCCGATGAAGAAGAACGTCGCGTGCACGTCGTAGCGCGCGAGCGTCTTCAAGATGACCGGCGTCGTCTCGGGGATCGGTCCATCGTCGAAGGTCAGTGTGACGTAACGCTTCTTGTCGTTCGGATCGTACGCGGGGCCCTCCGCGAGGAGCCACGCGCGTCCGACATTCGCGGCGGGATTCATGCGCGGAAACGGAGACGGATCGGGGAGCTTCGACGGGTCCACCGTCGGCGTCGGGGCGGATTCCGGCGGGGGCGATGTGATCGGCGCGGCGGCTTCGCGGATTTCGGCCTCCGCCGCATCAGGCCCGACGAGCCCGATCCACGTCCCGCAGGCGAGCGCCGCGATCGGCACCAGCTTCCGCACGAGTGGAGAGGACGCCATGGAGCTTCGCGGATCGTAGAGACCGCGCATGGGCGCGGCCAAATTAAGGAGATGCGAGGTCCGCGACGACGCGACTTACGGAATCACGCCGGGCTCGTCGACGTGATCGGCGAACGGCTGTTCGCGCACGCCGTCGCATGCCCACGGCGCCGCGAATGCGTCGCGCATCACGACCTCGGCGAGCTTGCCGCGCGGCGAGAATCCCCATTCCGCTTCTTGCGATACGTCGTCCGGATCGGCGTAGACGCGCCACACGAAGAAACCCGCGAAATCCGGCTCGTCGAGGACCGGTGCGAGGAGCGCCTCGTAGGCTTCGGCCTGCGCGACCTCGGAGATCTTCACGTTCGCCATGCCGTCCGGCCACTCCCACGGCTTCACCGCGCAGTTCTCGCGTGTCGTGTAACCGATTTCGGTGAAGAGCACGGGCTTGTGCCAAGCTTCCGCGAGGTCGTGGACTTTCGTGCGCACGCGCTCGCCTCCTTGGCGCAGCTCCGTGATGCTCGCGCCGTCGTGATCGGCGAGTGGAAAGAACGCGTTCACGCCGATGACGTCCAAATCGCCGAGAATGACCGTGCGATCGACGTCGTCCCAATTTCCCGAATAGGTGAGGATGCCGTGATAAACGGCGCGAATTCGCTGCAGGATGGCGCTGAAGCTCGGCGCGCGTGACGTCGTCACCCAGGAGCGCAGCTCGACGCCCGACGAAAACATTTCCGCGTGCGTGTCTTCCGCGACCTTCGCCCACGTCGTGACGAACGTGCCGTAGCTCTTCGCCCACGCATCCCATCCTGCGTCGGTTCCCGGATCGATCTTCGCGCGCCACTCTCCGGATTCGACCCAGAGGTGCGGTACGAGCATCACCTTGAGACCGCGCGCGTGCGCCATCTCGATCGCGCGTCGAATATTTTTTCGATTCTCTTCGAACGGTGCCTCGAACGTGAGGTCGACCCCGCGCCCTTCTAGATTCGCGACGCGACCGAACGGCGTGATCGCTACCCACTCGGCGCCCATCGCCTTCGATTCGACGAGCGTGCGATCGTATGCCGGCGATCCGTAACCGACGCCGGGGTGATAGCCGTTTTCGATCGGCCCGATCGTGATGCCACGAGCTCCTCGCATCCCGGCGTCGCGCCATCCCGTTGCCGATGCGAGCGGCACGTGCGGCACGGCCGTCATCGCGAGCGGAACGAGCAAAATTCGGCTGAAAATGGCTGCTAATTTCATGTATCTTACATGTTTTAGAAGTCGAGCGCGAAGCCGAGCGCGCTTCCGATGCGCCACCAAAGGCCCCCTGCTTCGTCGCGCGTGCCGTGAAATGCGGCATGCGCTTGAAAGAGGAATGGCTCGAGAATCACGCGCGCGCGCAAGGGTCCGTTCGTGTTCAGAACGAATGAGGCCTCGGTGCCGAGGTGGAATGCCGGACGTTCACCGAACGAAGGATCACAGTCGGCGTTGAAGACCTCGCCACCGACCGGCGCTCCCTCGAAATCGGCCACGCCCACGCCGACGTCGCCGCCGATGCTGAAACGTGGATGCGGGTGCGCTTGTAAACCGCCGACGACGAATGCGGCGAGCTCCTCGTTCAAGAAGCTGCTCCCCATTGGACATTGCGGTGGAGATGCTCCGGCAGGAGCCGCAGCACCCGCGGGCCACCCGTCCGTCGTGACGTCAAAGCGAACGCCACCGCTGAAGGACACGCTCTTTTGTCGCCCGTACACGTAGCGCGCCGCGACGTGGAGGACCGGACGCAGAGCATCCGAATATCCTCCGAGCTTCGGAACGAAGAAACCGACGTCTTCACTCAGCACGAAATAGAAGGGCGTTTCGTACACGTTCGGATCGCGAAAAGGTGGCGACGTCACGACACTGCCTTCGGACCCGAGCTTCGCGTGCAAGATGAGCGCGCGTCCGAGCCTCGCGTCGACGTCCACGTCGTAGGCGCCAGCTTTTTCTTTCTCGACGTGCACGTGGTGCCTTCCGGGTGGAATGTCGATCGATCCCGGCGTCGTGCCGCGCGCATTCGGGCTGTCGTCGATGGTGAACGTCGCGCCCGTCGGCTCGGAGTCGATCGCGAGCGTCGACGGCCGACCGCGGAGCTCCTCGAGCTCCTGAGTTGCATCGGCGCGATCGCCCGCGGTCAAATTCGGCTCTTCGAGATAGCGGCGAAACGCGTCTTCCGCGGCTTCCGGCTCGTCGAGCTTCATGTGGCACTTGGCGACGTTCCACAGCTCGATCGGGGGCGCGCCGAATCGATACGCTTCGGTGAAAAACAAGATCGCGTCTTTGAAGCGACCGTCGCGAAACGCACGACCGCCTTGCGCGTCGAGCTCGTGCGCGCGTTTGAGATCGGGATGTCGGTCCCGCTCTTGCGCGGCCGCGCCGCCAGCGACGAGCACGATCGCCAGCGTCACGACGAAGGCGAGCCCGGCGCGATGCATCGTTCGTGATTCTATCCGGGCCAGCGACCCGAGATCACGCGTTCGATTTTTCCGTAGTCGCGCTTCGTCTCGATGTCGGCGAACCCGCGGCTCGCAAAAATGGCGCGGGCGCGCTCCGCCTCGTCATAACCGATTTCGATCGCGAGAATTCCGTTCGCCTCGAGATGCAGCGGGGCTTCGTCGACGATACGCCGCGCGATCGAAAGACCGTCGTCGCCGCCGTCGAGCGCGAGGCTCGGCTCGAAGTCGCGAATGTCGGCGTCGAGCTTCGAGATCTCCGCGCTCGGAATGTAGGGAGGGTTCGCGGTGATCACGTCGAAGCGAAGCCTTGGATCGACGGCCGCGAACAAATCGCCGACGAAACAAGCCACATTGTAGGTTCCGAGACGAAGCGCGTTGTCGCGCGCCACGTCGATCGCGGCGGGGCTCAAATCCGTAGCGACGACGAACGAGGTCGGCCGCTCGCGTGCGAGCGTGACGCCCACGCAGCCGGAGCCCGTGCAGAGATCGAGCGCGCGCATGCTCATCGAGACGTGACGCGTGCGATCCAGCGCAACCTCGACGAGCGTCTCCGTGTCGGGGCGTGGAACGAGCACGCGCTTGTCGACGCGGAACGTGCGTCCGAAAAATTCGCGAGGCCCGCGCACGTACGCGACCGGCTCGCGCATGCGCCTGCGCTTCACCGCGTCGCGGAATTTGGCGAGCTCCTCGGACGCAAGCTCGCGCTTCGCTTCCATGATGAGCTCGATGCGCGAGCGCCCCGTCGCCCAACCGAGCAGGACCTCGGCGTCGAGCCGTGGCGAGTCGATCCCTTTCGCTTTGAAATCGTCGGTCGCCCATTTGAGGAGCGACTCGATCGTCCAGGGGTCGCGCTCTTGCGAGGACACGTTCACGCGCCGCGGGCCTTGCGCGCCGCGACGACGACCGTTTCGACCTCGGCTCTCAGACGATCGCGCTCTTCCGCGGTCGTCGCTTCGAAGCGCATGACGAGCACGGGGCCCGTGTTCGACGCGCGCACGAGACCCCACGCGGGCTTGTCTTTCGTGCCGAACGAGATGCGCGCGCCATCGATCTCGGCGACGCTGAAACCCTTGTGTTTGTAGTGTTTCGTGACTTCGGCGACGACGTCGAACTTGATCGCGTCGGGGCAATCGACGCGCAATTCGGGAGTGACGAACGTCTTCGGCACGTCGGCGAGGAGCTCGCCGATGGTCTTGTTTTCGTGCGCGAGGATCTCGATGAGGCGAAGCGATGCGTAGATCGCATCGTCATAACCGAAATAGCGATCGGCGAAGAACATGTGGCCGCTCATCTCGCCCGCGAGCAGCGCTCCCGATTCTTTCATCTTCGTTTTGATGAGCGAGTGGCCTGTCTTCCACATGATCGGTTGCCCGCCGTGCTTCGCGATGTCGTCGTAGAGCGTTTGCGAGCACTTCACTTCGCCGAGGATCGCCGCGCCGGGCGTCTTCGCGAGCACGCTGCGCGAGAAGAGGATCAGGAGCTTGTCGCCCCAGATGATGTCGCCGTTCGCATCGACGGCGCCCACGCGATCCGCGTCGCCGTCGTACGCGATGCCGAGACGCGCGCCCGTCTTCTTCACGCGATCGATGAGCGCCGCGACATTTTTTTCGACGGTCGGATCGGGATGATGATTCGGAAAATGGCCGTCCATTTCGCAGAAAAGCGGATCGGGATTCAGGCCGAGCGCGCGCATCGTCTTGAGCGCGAGTGGGCCGCCGGCGCCATTTCCCGCGTCGACCACGTATTTCATGCTCGTCTGCTTCGAAAAATCGAAGCGCCCTTTCATCGTCGCGACGTACGCCTCTTGGACGTCGACTTCTTCGATCGCGCCTTGGCTCGTGGTGGGCTTCGCGAACGTCTTCGTCTCGATGCGCTTTTTCAGATCTTGAATCTGC
>JAICXU010000495.1 GCA_025934595.1 Polyangiaceae bacterium
GACTTGCTCCATCTTCGCGGTGAAGATGAACTCGAGCGAGTCTTTGACCTCGGCCGGCACCTCGTCGAGATCCGCCTTGTTTTTCTCGGGGACGATCACGCGCTTGATTCCGGCGCGATGGGCCGCGAGCACCTTCTCTTTGAGGCCGCCGATCGGAAGCACTCTTCCGCGCAGCGAGATCTCTCCCGTCATCGCGACGTCGTGGCGAACGCGCACTCCGGTGAGGAGCGAGACGAGCGCCGTGAACATCGTGACGCCGGCCGACGGACCGTCTTTCGGCATCGCGCCGGCGGGAATGTGGATGTGGATGTCGCTCTTCTCCAAGAAGTCCTTGCTGATGCCGAACTTCTCCGCGTTCGCGCGTACGTAGGACAGCGCCGCTTGCGCGCTCTCTTTCATGACGTCGCCGAGCTGCCCCGTGAGCTGGAGCTTTCCGGTTCCGAACATGCGCGTGGCTTCGATGAAGAGGATTTCTCCGCCGACGCTCGTCCACGCGAGGCCGGTGGCGACGCCCGCTTCTTCGGTGCGCTCCGCCACTTCGCTCGTGTAGCGCTGCGCGCCCAAGAACTCGCGAATTTGATCTTCGTTCTCGATCTTCCGAGGCGTGAGATCTCCTTCTGCGATTTTCACGGCGACGCCGCGGATGACGCTCGCGATTTGTCGCTCGAGAGTTCGAACGCCGGCTTCCCGCGTGTAGCTGTCGATGACGATCTCGACGGCGGCATCCGTGATGTCGAGCTGCTCTTTCGTGATGCCGTGCTCCTCGATCTGTTTCGGGATCAAGTGCTGGCGGGCGATGGCGAGCTTCTCGCGGCGCGTGTAACCCGGGATTTCCAGGATTTCCATGCGGTCGCGGAGAGGCGCGGGGATCGGGTCGGCCACGTTCGCCGTCGCGACGAACATGACGTTCGAAAGGTCGTAGGGGATCTCGAGGTAGTGATCCGCGAAGGTGTTGTTTTGCTCGGGATCGAGAACCTCGAGGAGAGCCGCCGCGGGGTCGCCGCGGAAGTCGTGACCGATCTTGTCGACCTCGTCCATCATGAAGATGGGGTTGATCGTGCCGGCCTTCTTCATGCCCTGGATGATTTGACCGGGGAGCGCGCCGACGTACGTGCGGCGGTGACCGCGGATGGCGGCTTCGTCGTGCACGCCACCGAGCGAGATGCGGTGGAACTTGCGTCCGAGCGCTCGCGCGATGGAGCGACCGAGTGAGGTCTTACCGACTCCGGGCGGACCGATGAGACAGAGGATCGGACCCTTCTTGTCCTTCTTCAATTTCCGGACGGCGAGGTATTCGAGGATGCGCTTTTTGACCTTCTCGAGACCGTAATGGTCTTCGTCGAGGACCTTGCGCACGGCCGCGATCTCCATGTTGTCCGGAGTCTGGTTGTGCCAAGGCAGGTCGAAGATCCAATCGAGGTAGGTACGGACGACCGTGTACTCCGCCGATCCCACCTGCATGTTCCGAAGTCGTTTGATCTGTTTCTTCGCGACTTGCTCCGCCTCGGAAGGCAGATTCAATTTCGCGAGACGATCTTCGAGACCGTCGAGATCTCCTTGATCGCCGTCGTCCTCGCCGAGCTCCTCTTTGATGGCTTTGAGCTGTTGGCGGAGCACGTACTCGCGCTGGTTTTTGCCCATCTCCTCTTTGATCTGCGAGTTGATGCGCTCGCGCATCTTGAGGATTTCGAGCTGGCGCGTGAGGAGCTTCAGCACCTTGCGAATGCGCTCTTTCACGTCGACCGTCTCGAGGAGCTGCGCTTTCTCTTCGACCGGCGCATCGAGATTTCCCGCGACGAGATCGGCGAGAGCGCCCGGCGCCTGGATCGAATCGATGAGCGATCCGGCTTCGCGCGGGAGCTCCGGCATCAACTGAATGACCTGCTTCGCGATGTCGCGCAGGCTCATCGAGAGCGCCTCGGCCTCGTCGTCTTCGAGACCCGCTTCGTCGAGGCGTTTGATCTTCGCCTTCAGATACGGACCTTGCTGCGTGACCTCTTCGAGGCTGATTCGCGTGAGGCCTTGAAGAATGAGCGAGTAGTTTCCGCTCGAGTGCTTCAGGGCTTTGAGGACGCGCGCCGCGCAGCCGACGAGATGCAAATCCTCGGCTCCGGGATCGTCGGTGGACGGATCGCGCTGCGCGAAAATGGCGATGACGGGGCTCGGCAAGTTGTCGACGTCTTCGACGAGCGCGACCGACTTCTCGCGACCGACGTCGAACGGTTGGACGGCGCCGGGAAAGAGAACGGCGTTACGAATCGGGAGGACCGGAAGCTCGTCACCGAACTGGACGACGTCCTCGTCTTGCGGCGGCTTCGGGGGCGTTTTCTTTTCGCTCATGGATGTCTGGTCCTTTGGATCGATAGCGCGCAGGCTTGCGCGCGTCCTGGGTAGGCTCGGCTAATCATCGAAGATAAACATACGGCACGGTGTTCGCTACTGCCGACTTGAAAGCCGACTGTGAAGACGTGCGAAGCGGCGTCAGGAATCTTTGAGCAGCTTGCAGACGACATGGCCGTTCGCGGTCAGGGTGTAGGGACGAACGAAGATCCCCGAAGACTCGGTCGACGGTCGCGGCGGGTGCTTCTTGACGAGGCCCCCCTCCACGAGCTCGCCCAATCCCCGCAAAACCGAGGGGCTCGGCATCTTTACGGCCCGCGCGATCTCGTACAGATGAGCCCCCTCTTTGCCGCGGTGGCTCGACAAATGGAGCAGAACTTTGACTTGGCGGTCCGAGAAGAATCGGGCAACGCCGTGGCGGACGGACTTTTTCTTGGCGCTCATGAATCGAACCTAACCGGCCGGGAGTGTCCTGCCAACAAATAGCTACCCATTCGAGCAACTATCTGCCCAATCCGATACCCGCGGAGAGGCGAACCGCCAAGTCGCCAAGGCACCGAGAAGGATCAAAATTCCAGATTTCTTGGTCTGCGGCTTTGCGGTTCTCATCTCTACGGATCAAGCAGATGGATGGCGAGGCCGGTGGCCACCTTCGGATAGAAGAACGTCGACTTCTGCGGCATCACTTCCCCCGCTTCCGCCACGCGTCGCACCACGTTCGGCGGTGTCGCGTTCATCAAGAAGAGGCAATCGCCTTTGCCGGCGCGCAGCTCGCCCAGCGCGGCGGGCGCGTTTTGCGGGTACCAGAGGTTCGTCTTCGCCGCCTGCGCCTCTTTCGTGACGCCGCACATGTCTTCGAGGATCGCACCGTGCAGGATCGCGACGTCGGTCTCGCGGAGCTCGGCGACTTGCGATCCGATGACGGGATGCGCGGAGAGGTCCGCGTCTTTCTTCAGCGAGAAGAGCACGGCGCGACCATCCGGCGCACACGCGACGAACGAAGGCACCGCCGCCTTGCGAAGCTCGCGGATGAAATCGTCCGCCGTTCCCGAGAGCATCGCCACGTCGAACAGCGCGCGCGCCTTGTCGATGAGGACGTCGAACGAAAATCCGGCGACGTCATGAAGATGACGGTGCGTCGGATACACGCGAAGACCCGGGTCGTCTCCGTTCGCGAAGAACACCATGAAGAAGCGATGCGGCGCGACGTGCGCAGGCGCGTCGGCGGGCGGGGCTTTTCCTTTCGCGACGAGCTCCGCCTCGATCTCGTCACGAATGGCGAGCGCGGTCTCGTAGCGATGATGGCCATCGGCGATGAGGAGCGCGGCTTTCGAAGCGCCCTCCGCGATCGCGCGCACCGCGTCGGGAGAGGCGATCTTTCCGAGCGCGTGCGTGACGCCGTCGGGCGTTTCGAAGTCTGCGATCGGCGTGGCCGTGTCGATGGCGGCGTCGATCGACCGCGACGGATCGCTATAGAGGAGGAAGCCCGGGCTCAAGTTCGTGCGCGTGGCGCGAAAGAGCTTGAGGCGATCCTCCTTGGGGCCCGAGAGCGTGCGCTC
>JAICXU010000324.1 GCA_025934595.1 Polyangiaceae bacterium
GGAAAGATCCTGAACGTGGAGCGCGCACGTCTCGACAAGATGCTCTCGTCACAAGAAATCGGGACGCTCATCACCGCGCTCGGTTGCGGCATCGGCAGCCCCGAGCAAGGCGGCAACTTCGACGTCGAAAAGCTCCGCTATCACCACATCGTGCTGATGACCGACGCCGACGTCGACGGATCGCACATTCGCACGCTCCTTCTCACGTTCTTCTTCCGGCAGATGCCGGAGATCATCGAGAAGGGATACTTGTATATTGCACAGCCGCCTTTGTTCCGCGTTCGCCGCGGAAAGAAGGACGTCTACTTGAAGGACCAACCCGCGCTCGATCGCGATTTTCTCGAGCACGGCGTGCGCGACCTTTCGATCCGCGCGAAAAAAGGCGGCCACGAGATCGCGGGCGAGCCTCTCCTTCGCTTGGCCGATCGGCTTCGCAATTTCAAGCGCGCGCTCGGCAAGATCGATCGCCGCGCCGACGCTCGCATCGTCGCCGCCGTTCTTCGCGCCACGGGCTTCGGCAAGAACGAGCTTCGCGAGCGCAAGAAAGTCGAAAGCTCACTTCAAGTCGTTCGTACGTATCTGGAAAAAAAGCATCCCGACATGATGCCGCTCACGATCGTCGTGGGATGGGACGTCGAGCACGGCGCCGCATCGATCACCATCACGCCGCGTCCCGGCGCGAATGCGCGCACGACCGTGGTCGATTGGAACCTCGTCGAGTCCGCCGAATACGAAGAGCTCTACTCGATCGAGCAAGACGTGCGCTCGTTCGGTGAAGCGCCCTACGTCGTCCGCGATCTCGCCAAGCAAAAAGGCGAAACCGAGAACGAGGTCGAAGATGCCGACGCGCTCTGGGATTTCATCGACGCGCGCGGCCGAAAAGGCGCCGAAATCCAGCGCTACAAAGGCCTCGGCGAAATGAATCCGGAGCAGCTCTGGGACACGACGCTGAATCCCGACGCGCGCGTCATGCTCCAAGTGAGGCTCGATGACGCCGTGAAGACCGACGAAATCTTCACGATTTTGATGGGCGATCAGGTCGAGCCGAGGCGCGCATTCATCGAGGAAAACGCGCTCAGCGTGAAGAACCTCGACATTTAGGACCACGGGGGACGCAGCCGCGCTCGGGCCCGCGCGTGATTTTCGCGCCGTCAGATTTGCGCGACGGGCACGCGAGCCTATGCTCGAGAGATGCGCACGCGGCGCGCTCTCGCAGCAGCCCTCGCAGCTCTCTCCACGTGCGCGGCGCTCGTCGTTCCATCGAGCTGCGGATCGCACATCGTCACGTCCGAGTTCGGGCCGAACAACGGCGACGAGCGCACGTTCGGCGTCGGCGCCGAGATGTCGAGCTCGGGCCCCGTCGACGTGCGCGAGGATCGCCTCGTCCCCCACGACGGCATTTTCCTCTCGAGCATGCACTTTCGCGTGATCTACATCGGCACGCCGGGGACCGATCAGGCGCCGTCCGCCGACGCGTTCCTCTCGTGGATTGGACCTTCGAGCTACTGGGGGATCATGAGCCAGTACGGCGTGTTCGCCGCGACGTACGACGGGCCGATTCAAATCGCCACGAGCGACATGTTTCCGCCCGGCATGATCCAAAACGGGCTCGTCCGATTCGCCGACTTCGACGCGCGCGTTCTCGAGCTCGTGCATGGCGCCGAGGGCGGTGCGCCCGTTCTGCCTGCTGCAGACGCTTACGCGTTTTTTCTTCCGGACGGCGTGAACATCGACTCGGGCCTCGTCGGCGGCCAGGAGCAAGTCACGTGCGTCACGTCGACCGCGTATCACGCGCACGACGGCGAAGAGCCTTACGTGGTCTGGCCTCCTTGCGACGACGGACGAAGCACGATCGCGATTTCGCACGAGCTCAGTGAGATGGCGACCGATCCGGTTCTGAAAAAAGGATGGGCCTCCGACGATCCGAGCGACATCAAAAATGGCGCAGAAATCGCGGATATTTGCTATCGCGCGGTCCTCCATCCCGCTGACAGTTACGACGTCGCCGAGCTCTGGTCGAACGCGGACGGCGACTGCCTACCGAAGTAGAGCCAGCTCGGACGCGCGGCCGGTTCGCGCGCTACCCGGACCACCTTGCGCCGAGTTGCGCCGTCACCTCTCGTCCTTAGGTTGGTCGGAGAGGTAGAACAGGGGAATCGACGATGCGTCCCGAAAGGATGACCACGAAGTGCCAAGAAGCGTTTCGAGACGGTGCGGAAATCGCCGCCCGGACCGGAGCGCCCGAATTGCAACCCGAGCACGTGCTCGTTGCCATGCTCGCGCAAGACGGCGGCGTCGCCGGTCCGCTTTTGCAAAAAGCAGGAGCCGATCTCGAAGAGCTCTCTGCGCTCGCACAGAAGAGGATGAAGACATTTCCGACGGGCTCGGGCTCCGAGCCGACGTTCGGTCGGCGCACCCTCGAGCTCGTGCGAAAAGCAGAAGACGAAGCGAAGCACCTGAAGGACGAGTTCGTGTCGGTGGAGCACGTCGCGCTCGCGATGAGCAAATCCGACCGAGAAATTCAGGGGCTTTTCGAATCGGCGGGCGGCGTCACGTACGACAAGCTGCTGAAGGCGCTGGCCTCGGTGCGAGGCTCGCAGCGCGTGACCGATCGCGATCCCGAAGGAAAATTCTTGGCGCTCGAGAAATACACGCGCGATCTCACCGACGCCGCGCGCAAAGGAAAAAGCGATCCAGTCGTCGGTCGCGACGAAGAAATCAGGCGCGTCATGCAGGTGCTTTCGCGCCGCACGAAAAACAATCCGGTCCTCATCGGCGAGCCCGGCGTCGGCAAGACCGCGATCGTCGAAGGCATCGCGCAGCGAATCGTTCGCGGCGACGTTCCCGAGTCGCTGAAGAACAAGCGGCTCGTCTCGCTCGACATGGGCGCGCTCGTGGCGGGCGCGAAGTTTCGCGGCGAGTTCGAAGATCGATTGAAGGCGGTCCTGAAAGAAGTGGAAGCCGCGACCGGACAGATCGTTCTCTTCATCGACGAGATCCACACCATCGTCGGCGCCGGAAACGCGGAGGGATCGATGGACGCCGCGAATCTCCTGAAACCCGCGCTCGCGCGTGGTGAGCTGCGTTGCATCGGCGCGACCACGCTCGACGAATATCGAAAGCGCATCGAAAAAGATCCCGCGCTCGAGCGTCGCTTCCAGCCCGTATTCGTCTCGCAGCCCACGGTGGAAGACACGATCGCGATCTTGCGCGGTCTCAAAGAGCGCTACGAGGTGCATCACGGCATCCGCATTCAAGACGCGGCGCTCGTGGCCGCGGCGACGCTGAGCGATCGCTACCTCTCCGACCGATTTTTACCGGACAAAGCCATCGATCTCGTCGACGAAGCGGCGGCGAAAATCAAAATGGAGGTCGACAGCATGCCGGCGGAAATCGACGCCGTGCAGCGCCGTCTGATGCAGCTGCAGATCGAAGAGCAGGCGCTCAAGAAGGAGCGCGATCAAGTCTCGAAGCTGCGGCTCACGGCCGTGAAGCGTGAAATCGCCGAGCTCGAAGAGAGCGCCGAGGGCATGCGCGCGCAGTGGCTGCGCGAAAAAGAAATCATCGATCACATGCGCAAGGCGCAGCCCGATCTCGAGCACCTGCGCAACGAAGAAGAGCAAGCGCAGCGCCGAGGCGATCTCGGTCGCGCCGCCGAAATCAAATACGGAAAAATTCCCGAAGCCGAAAAGAAGATCGAAGACCTCCGCAAGCAGCTCGCAAAAGTCCAAGGGAAGACGAGCTATCTCCGCGAAGAGGTCACCGACCAAGACATCGCGGCGATCGTCGCGAAATGGACCGGCATCCCCACGAGCAAAATTCTCTCGAGCGAAATGGAGAAGCTCCTCCAAATGGAGGACGGGCTTCGTGCGCGCGTCGTCGGCCAAGACGACGCGGTCACGACGATCGCGAACGCGGTGCGACGCTCGCGTGCGGGTCTCGGTGACGAGCGCCGGCCGATCGGCAGCTTCCTGTTTCTAGGCCCCACCGGCGTCGGCAAAACGGAGCTCGCACGTGCTCTCGCCGAGTTCATGTTCGACGACGAGCGCGCCATGATTCGCCTCGACATGAGCGAATACATGGAAAAACATGCTGTTTCACGCTTGATCGGCGCGCCCCCGGGCTACGTCGGCTACGACGAAGGCGGCCAGCTCACCGAGCCCGTGCGCCGTCGCCCGTATGCCGTCATTCTCTTCGACGAGGTCGAAAAAGCGCATCACGACGTGTGGAACGTCCTCCTGCAAGTGCTCGACGACGGCCGTCTCACCGACGGCCAAGGTCGCACCGTCGATTTCAAAAACACCGTCATCATCCTCACGAGCAACATCGGCTCGCCCCAGATGGCGGCGATCGAAGAGAAAGCAGGTCTCGAGCCCGCCGACAAAAAGGAATTGATGCGTCGTGCGGCGATGGAAGCGGTCCGCGGATCGTTCCGGCCCGAGTTCATCAATCGGCTCGACGACATCGTGGTCTTCGAATCGCTCGGTCGCGAGTCGATTCGATCGATCGTCGACATCCAGCTGCGCCGCTTCGCCGAGCGTCTCGCGAAACGCGAGCTCGACATCACGCTCACCGACAAGGCGAAGGACGCGATCGGTCTCGCTGGTTGGGATCCGCAATTCGGAGCGCGGCCGCTGAAGCGCGCGATCCAGCGCATGCTCGAAGATCCGCTCGCGAAGAAAGTGCTCCGCGGAGAATTTCCGGCGGGTACGACGATCACCGTCGATGCCGCACCTTCCGGCGAGCTCACGTTCGGAACGCGGATGCAGAATTGACACAAGTGTGACTGCGCGAAAGCATCATCGCGCTGGCAGAGGACAGCGCGATGTCGTCGCGGCCATGTCCCGCCAGATGAATTAGGCTCGAAAAAGCGTGCGAAACGCGTGGTGGCGACTTGGCATGCGCTTGGCAGTGCGCATGTTCGGGCATGACGATGAGGGGCGCTACATGAAAGGGTCACGGTTCTCGTGGATGGCGCTCGTCGCCGCCACGACGCTCGGGCCGAATGCGATGGCCGGCACCTTGCGTGCGCAGGTGCGTGCGGAGGTCCCTCTATCCGAGAGCGCGCGCTACCGGCTCGTCGTGCA
>JAICXU010000007.1 GCA_025934595.1 Polyangiaceae bacterium
GTCGATGGTCGATGGTCGATGGTCGATGGTCGATGGTCGATGGTCGATGGTAGATGGTCGATGGTCGATGGTCGATGGTCGATGGTCGATGGTCGAATGAAAGTATTCGTTTACCGCAATTTCTAGCTATTTAGACATATAGTTGTCTACTTGGGCACTTATCGGCAAGCGCATGCCAGCGAGAAGATGCTGGCATTGGCGCTTGCAGAACCTTTTTGTCTCTCGCCTCTTGGCCTCGCCACGATTGAAGCATTGCCATCGAGAAAACCTCCGGCCCCTGCCGGGGTGAAGTGAACCGGAGGTTTTCTCGATGGCAACTACGTTCCACTTTCAGCGAACTCAGGTCTATTTGGCGGCGCGCGCGGTCGCGGTGATTGTTCACAAGGCGAATATTCGCGATTCCGAGCTTCGCGATCAGGCTACGCGGGCGGCGAAGAGCTGCTTTCTCAACGTCAGTGAGGGATTGCCCAGCAAGATGAGCGGCGTCCGACGACGGCACTTCGCGACCGCGCTTGGGTCGCTCGGTGAGGTTTGCGCCGCGCTCGATCTCGCGGAGGAGCTCGGTGCGGTCGATGCGGATGCGCGCCGTGACGATGCAATCGCCCGAACCGCAGCGCTCGTCGGCGGGCTCGTTCGCGCGGAATAGAGCGTCACAAGCTGCCTGGACCCGCTTCGGTCGGTGGCCACGGCTCTGCGTTCACTTTCTTCCACGCATCGCATGCGGCTGGCAGCATCTGCGTGAGCGTCGTCTTGTCACGCAGAGCCGCGTCGAGCAGTGGAACCAGGGCGCGGCCCAATCGATTGAAGCGAACGTAAGGAAAACTTGCAGCGCGGTTCTCGTACGCGAGGTGTGCGATCGTTTCATCGAGGGCACTCGGGCGACCGACGATTCCCGGGTACAGCGCGTACGCTATGCCTTCCGAAAGAGTCTGCGCGTCAAGCCCCGCGCCACACGCGCTCGCCTCTTCTTTCAAATCACCCATGCGTCGGTTCAGCACGAAATGAAGGCTTTCGTGGAGCAAGATGTCCTGCGCGCCGTCCGATGCCTCGAGCACCATCTGCCCGCCGTTGTAACCGCCACCGCCGGAACGTTTGTCCGGGCTCGGCACCAGCCAGAGCGGCACGTGCTCTTTCGGCACCGTCATCTCGGTGAAGAATACGAAGTCGCTCATCATCTTCGCGAGACGCGGGCCGTCACCCATCACCTGCGCGCGAAGCTCGTCGACGGCGCCCTTCTTCGATTCGATCAAGGGAAGCACGACGGGCGTCAGCGCATCGAAGAGCTCGCGCTCGATCGCGAGGTCTTCGGGCGACAAGACGGCCTGCGCGCGCGCCAGCGCGTCTTTCACGGATGCAGTCGTGTAAAATAGCTCGTCGAGCTTTCCGTACCTAAGCTTTTCACGAAGCGCACGATGCGCCTGAAGCGCCTTGTTTTCCCGGTCCCCGAAAAGATTTTTCTCCGCCGCCCACCTGGCGTACTGCCGATGCATGAACGGCGACCACTGCGATAGCTGATCGCAAACGTGGAAAATCTGCGCCGTCTCCGACTTCGAAATGTCGAAGATGACGACGTCCGCATCGAGCTCGACGACGTCGGTACGCGGTGACGCCGCGACGATCGCATCGTGACTTGCGGCGGTCGGCATGCGCGCGGGAGACACTGCGCGCTCAGCGCACGACGAAGAAGCGAAGCAACAAAGCGTGAGCGCAAATCGTTTCTTCATCGTCACCAATCGTCACCCGCTCGACCATCGACCTCACACTTCGTCGGGTGACGCGATTTTTCCGGCGATCGCGCTTGCGGCCACGACGAGCGGGCTTGCGAGATAGACTTTTCCCGGACCGCTTCGGCCGGGGAAGTTGCGATTGATGGCGCTCACCGTGACTTGATCGGGCGAGTCGGAGACTCCCGGGCCCGCTTTGATGCACGCGCCGCACGAAGGATCCACGAGCTCGGCTCCGGCTTTTTCGAAGACCTCCAAATAGCCTTTTTTTTCCGCATATCGGCGAATGTCTTGCGAGCCGAATTGAATGTAGAGATGCACGCCTGGTGCGACGCGCTTGCCTTTGTCGACGGCGGTTTTCAGAACGCTCGCGTACATGTCCATGTCGGCTTTTTTCCCGCCGGTGCACGAGCCGCCGTACGCGATGTCGATCTTCACTTCGCTCTGCTTCTTCAATTCTTCGAGCGGCACGCCGTTGCGTGGATCGCCGGGCGTCGCCACCATCGGCACGAGCTTCGCGAGATCCACTTCGAACGTGGCGACGTAGCTCGCGCCGGGATCCGCTTTGACGATCTTCGCGCGGACGTCGTCCGCGTTCAGGCCGCGTTGCTTCACGAGATAGTCGACGACGACCTCGTCCGCTTCGATGATGCCGGTGAATCCCCCGGCTTCGACGGCCATGTTCGTGAGGGTGGCGCGCTCGTCGAGCGACAAATGTCGGACGCCGTCGCCCGCGAACTCGAGCACCTTGCCGATGCCCGCGCCGGTTTTGAAAAACGGCTGCGAGAGAATGTGGAGCATCACGTCTTTCGCGCAGACGCCCGCGGGGAGCTTATTTTTCAGCACGAATCGCGCGGTCTCAGGAACGGTGACGCGCACGTCTTTCGTGAGCCACGCGTTCGCCATGTCGGTCGAGCCGACGCCGAACGCGAAACAACCGAGCGCACCCGCCATGCACGTGTGCGAGTCGGTGCCGGCGACGAGCTGTCCGGGCAGCGCGAGCTCCTCGATCACTTTGTTGTGGCAGATCGCTTCCGAGCCGACGAGCTTGCCGTCTCGCTCGACCTCTCCATAGAGCTTGATGCCATGACGTTTCGTGAACGCGTCTTGCACCGTCGCGAGCTTTTGCGCTTGCTTGTCGAGGCCCATGTCGCGATGCGGCTTCGACATCACGCGATCCAAGAACGTGAGGTGATCGCGGAACGCGAAGACGCTCTGTGGGTCGGTGACCTTCGCGTCCTCGCCCATCTCGGCGCGGAAGATCGCGTCGGCCATGGGCGTGACGTACTCGTGCGAGAAGCGAACGTCGGTGCGCGCGAAGAACGCGTCGCCGGGCTTGACCGCGGAAACGCCCATTTTTCCGGCCTTTGCATCGACGACGACGTGCGCGGCGAGAATTTTTTCGCAGAGAGTCATCGGACGCGGGGGCGTCGTGATCGCGGGTGGCGTGACCTCGCCCGCAAGCCGCGCGCGGCTGTAGGCGAAGAGGCCGCCGTGCAGGACGATGCTCGCGCTGATCGCATCGAGCCCTTTCGTGAACTCCGTGACCGGAATCTCTTCGCCACGCTCGATGCGATCGACGAGGCCGAAATCGGTGCTCGTGAATAGCCCGATATTCTGTGCATTCTGCAAGTAAATCTTTTCGATGCTCTTCGCGATGACGAGCTGCACGCCGCTCTTCAATTCGCTGTAGGGCGCGGTCTCGCGTGAGCTGCCGCAGCCTTTCGAGATGCCGCTGACGATGACGCCGAAGCCGCCCTGCTTGATCGCGTCGGCTTTCACGACGCCGCCGCGCAGGCCGACGAGACAATAGCGAGCGAGCGTTTCGTCGTAGTAGTAACAAACCCAGCCCGGCGTGATCTCGTCCGTGGAGATGTTTCCGACGAGCGCGCGATTCGGATCGAACGCGAGATTCTCGCCACCGAGCTGAGCTTCGATGAGCTTCGGATCTTCGGTGAGGTAGAGAATTCGCCCCCGAATTTTCACCCTGCGATCGGCGATGCTCACCAGTTGCTCCTTAGCATGACGGCCCTCGTGTGGCATGCGAGTACGCTCGCAGGGCGGCATGGAGTACGCTCGGCCGCCATGGCATCTACCCCTCGAAAGGTACCGCCACGGTTCGTCGTAAGGTCGGTCATCGGGATTCGCAACGCGCTCATTCGCACCGCAGAGCAGATTTCGCCGCCTCAAGTCACGCTGTTCGATCACATGAGCGGCCTCATCAAATGCATGGTGGTCGCGCAGGTAGCGCGACTGAAAATTGCCGACCTGCTCGTAACCGGACCGAAGACGGCGGGGGAGCTCGCGCGCGAGACCGGCACGAACGAGGACGCGCTTTGGCGTACGTTGCGCGGCGCGGCGAGCATCGGAATTTTTCGCCTGCGGGACGACGATCGCTTCGAGAACAATCGCCTCTCGGAAGGTTTGCGCACCGAAGTGTTCGCGTCGATGCGCGATCTCGCCGAGTACTTCGGGACGAAATCGAATCTCGATGCGTGGGCGGATGCCCCGGAGACGCTCCGCACCGGGAAAAACGGCTTCGAGCGCGTGCATGGAAGAAGCGTGTGGGACTACTTCACGGACCATCCGCACGAGGGCGAGACCTTCGCGCGCGCGATGACGAATCTCACCGAGTTCGATGCTTCGGCGATCGCCACCGGGTATCCGTTCGGCGAGCTCAGCACGATCTGCGACGTCGCGGGTGGGCGGGGCACGCTGCTCGCGAACGTCCTCGCCGTGCACGCGTCCGTGAAGGGAATCCTCTTCGATGCGCAATACGTGCTCGGTCACGCGCCCGCCTATTTGAAAGGACGCGGCGTCGAAGATCGCGTGACACGGGTCGCCGGGAATTTTTTCGCGCGGGAGATTCCGAATGGCGCCGACGCGTACGTGCTGAAAGACATCTTGCACGATTGGGACGACGAACGATGTCTCGTCATCTTGAGGAACGTGCGCGCGGCGATGGAGCCCGGCAAACGCCTCCTCATCATCGAGCTGCTCGTCGAACGCAAATCGACCGAGCTGCCTGGTCCGCTCGTCGATCTCCACATGATGACGGTGTGCTGCGAAGGCAGGCAACGAAGCCCCGACGATTTCAAAAACCTGCTGGAAAAGGCTGGATTTCGCTTCGGGCGTGTGGTGCCGCTTTCGATGCCGACATCGATCGTCGAAGCGTTCGCCGTTTGACTTCGCTCGCTAAGCGGGCTTCACGGCGCGCTTCTTTGCGCGTTCCTTCTTCTTTTCGACGTTCGTCTCGACACGCGCGATGCTGGCCTTGGTATTTTTCGGCGCCTTCGCGCTCATCGTGCGCAGGCTCTCGGGCAGATGCGCGACGTCGTTGTACGAGAAGAGGATCGCGCGGCCGTCGGAATGGATGCGGATGTCGGTGATGCTCGCGTGATAGATGGCCATGCATCTCCACGCCGTCGGCTTCATGCCCATCGCGCGCGCCACGAAGTAGCGGATGATGTTGCCGTGGCAGACGAGCAGCTCGGTGCGATTCACGCGCGATCGCTTGAAGAACTTGGCGAACGCGCCGTCAGCCTGTTTTTTCCCTTCACGAATGATCGCCGGCGACACGTAGAAGCCGACCTCGGTCGGGATGCATTCGCATAGAACCGGGGTCGACGCGACGAGCAGCTTGCGCGGCTCGGCGACGAGCGCGGCGGTGGTCCGAGCGCGCAGCATCGTGCTCGAGTGAACGGCGTCGACGCGATCGCCCTTCAATGCCTGCGCGATGAGCTTCGCCTGCTTTTTTCCGATTGCCGTCAGATCCTTCGTGCCCTCGTCGCGCTCGTCGTATTGACCGTGTCGAACGAGGAGCAGTCTGCGCACGCCCATTTTCGAAGACAGATTCCCATTTGTGGCGAAACAAAACTCTGAAAAATTGGAAGATCGATGCGCGAGCGCATAGCAGTGGTGACCACGAGCTATCCGGAAGGTCCCGGCGATCCCTCCGGACACTTCGTGGAAACCGAGGTTCGCGCGCTCGAGGCACGAGGCGCCGACGTCGAGGTTTTTGCGCTTCGAGGCGACGCATTTGGTTGGCCTGGAGTCGCGGCGCGGCTCGCCGACAAGCCGTGGCGGATGCTCGGAGCGTCGCGCACGATG
The DNA here is from genome assembly GCA_025934595.1 of Polyangiaceae bacterium. Lineage (GTDB taxonomy): Bacteria > Myxococcota_A > Polyangia > Polyangiales > Polyangiaceae > JAICXU01. The sequence goes on from JAICXU010000007.1 coordinate 5,835, forward strand.
TGGCGCGTCCATCGCGCCATCACCCACGTGGGCTCATTTTCTCGTGTGATCGCGCATTGGGCGATCCCCTGCGCGTGGCCCATCGCTGCGGGTGTGCCGAACCTGGAGATCGTCTCGCACGGAGGCGACGTGCGACTCCTGGCCGGCTTGCCGGCGCAAACGCGAGACGTCGCGCTCCGCATATTGTTGCATAATACATATAGTTGGCGGTTTCCGTCGGAGTCGCTTCTCTACGACCTCGTGCTCCTTTCGAGCCCTGACCTCGCCGCACGCCTTCGCAGCGTCGCGCACGTGGAGCCGCCGATGCTCGACATCGACGTCGATCCGAAAGCCATCGAGCGAGCGCGTGCGCGACAGCGAGCCTTGGCCAATGGCGCCCGGGCATTCGTCGCCGTCGCGCGCCTCGTGCCGAGCAAGCGAATCGATCGCGCGCTCGACATCGCGCTGCGAGAGAAGGCGGCGCTCTTCGTGATCGGCGACGGGCCCGAGCGCGAACGTCTCGAGCTCTACGCGCGCAAGAGGCGCGCCCATGCCCATTTCTTCGGCATGATGGCGCGCCCCGAGACGCTCGCTCACATCGCAGCTGCGGACGCCCTCGTGCACGCGTCGGTGGCCGAGGGTTTGTCGTCGGTGGTTCGTGAAGCGGACGCGCTCGGCGTCCGCGTCATCACGAGCTAGTGCTTTTTTGCGCTAGCCGTTGTTTTTGCGCTGGAACGCGGGCACGTCCCAATCGGTCTCGTAGCTCGGAAAGCTCTGCGGAGCTCGCTCGCTACGAATCGGAAGGCGCGGCTGCGCGGCGGCCTGACGCGCGTCTTGCTGATGCGCGACGCGACGGGTGGAAGCGGCCGGCTGCTCGAGCTGCGGAGCACGCTGCGACATCTGTGGGTAGCTGTCGCGGCCACGTTGCGAAGCCACGGTTTGCGGAGCTTGCGACGGCGGGGCCTGGAAGGTGGCTTGCGGCATGTATAGCGCCATTTGCTGCACGGAGAGGACCTGACCGCGCTCGACCGCATCGAAGCCGGTCGCGATGACGGTGACCTTGACGTTGTCGCCGAGCGACTCGTCGATGCTCGCGCCGAAGATGATGTTCGCGTCTTCGTGCGCTTGCTCTTGGACGAGCGAAGCGGCTTCTTGAATCTCGCGCATCTTGAGATCCGGTCCGCCGACGACGTTGATGAGGACGCCCGTCGCGCCTTCGACCGAGATGTCGTCGAGGAGCGGAGAAGCGACGGCCATTTCCGCCGCCATGCGCGCGCGGTTCTGACCTTTCGCGATGCCGGTGCCCATGAGCGCGCGGCCCATCTGCGACATCACGGTCTTCACGTCCGCGAAATCGACATTGACGATGCCATTTTGCGTGATCAGATCGCTGATGCCTTTCACGGCTTGAAAGAGCACCTCGTCGGCCTTGCGGCACGCTTCGATGAACGTGAGGTCGTCGTCGCCGAGAAGCAGGAGCTTCTGGTTCGGGATCGTGATGAGGGTGTCGACGTGCTCGGAGAGCTGCGCGAGACCGATCTCCGCGCGACGTGCGCGCTGCCGGCCTTCGAAGAGGAAGGGCTTCGTGACGACACCGACGCAAAGCGCGCCTTCTTCGCGTGCGAGCTGCGCGATGACCGGAGCGGCTCCCGTGCCCGTGCCGCCGCCCATGCCGGCGGTGACGAACACCATGTCGGCGCCGGTGATCAATTCCTTGATCCGCTGCACGTCCTCGAGCGCAGCTTTGCGGCCTTTTTCAGGGTCCGCGCCAGCGCCGAGGCCCTTCGTGACCGCCGAGCCGATATTGAGCTTGGTCGGAGCGAGGTTCGCGTTGAGCGCCTGCGCATCGGTGTTGACCACGATGAACTCGACCCCTTCGAGGCCGAAATTGATCATGGTGTTGACGGCGTTGCCGCCCGAGCCGCCGCAACCGACGACCTTGATGCGCGCCTGATATTCCTGCTGCTCGTCAGCGAACTCGATCGAGAAACTCATCGCCGTGCCTCCCGGCTAGGGCATCTCTGCCCCGAAATCTTTTTGTTTTCGTTCCTAAAAGTGTTCTGCGCGCTTCACGCGATGCAAGGAGCGCCTCTTCTCCTCGTACCGCGAACAAATGAAGATCTTCCGAAAAAAAGGTCCTGAAAGTTAAGCCAAGTCAGTGCTGCAAAAACACGGTCAGAATGCGGCTTTCAGCCATTCCCAAAATTTCGATTTGTCACCTGCTGCAATGATCTCGATCTCGCCGGACTTCGTCGCCGCCTGAAGCCGTTTCACCGAATGGGCGGGCGCCGCTTGGCGAGCCGCCGCATCTGCGATCACTTGCGCGCCGTACTTCACGAGACCGACGCCGGTGGCGTATTGCGGTCCGTGCACGAGCTGCGTGATCCCTTTGACGCCCTGCGGAAATCCGATGCGCACGGGCATTCCGAGGATCTCTTCCGCGAACTCGGTCATGCCTTCGAGGAGAACTGCGCCGCCGGTCAGGACTGCGCCGGCCGAGAGCTGCTCGAGCATCCCGGTGTCCTCGATTCGCTTGCGCACCACCGCGAAGATTTCTTCCACGCGCGGCTCGATGATGTCCGAGAGAACGCGACGGGCGGCGCGGCGCGGAGCGTGGCCGCCGACGCCGGGGACCTCGATCTCTTCGTCTTCACCCACCATGCGTCCGAGCGCGCATCCGGAGAGGCGCTTCAAGCGATCGGCCTCCGCCATCGGCGTGCGAAGGCCGGCGGCGATGTCGTTCGTGATGTTGTTGCCGCCGACGGGAATGACGCTCGTGTGCGCGATTCCGCCGTCTACGTAAAGGAGGAGGTCGGTCGTGCCGCCGCCGATGTCGATGACGGCCGCCCCGATTTCTTTTTCGTCTTCGGAGAGAATGGCCTCGGCGCTCGCGAGCGCATCGAGGACGACGTCGGCGACGGTGAGGTTGCAGCGCTCGGCGCAGCGAATGACGTTCTGCACGCACGTCGTCGCGGCCGTGACGAGGTTCACCTTCACGCCGAGCCGCACGCCGCTCATTCCGATCGGATCGCGGATGCCGTCTTGCGTGTCGACGATGTATTCACGGGGCAAAACATGCAGGATTTGGCGATCGGCATCGACCGGAATCGCGCGCGCGCCTTCGAGCACGCGATCGAGATCCGAGCGTTGCACCTCTCCGCCCGCGATGGCGGCGACACCGTCCGAGGTCTGCGAACGAATGTGGCTGCCGGCGACTCCGGCGTACACCGTTCGAATCTCGACGCCCGCCATCGTCTGCGCGCTCTCGATCGCGTCTTTGATCGAGCGCACCGTCCAGTCGATGTTCGAGACGATGCCTTTTCGAAGCCCGCGACAGGGGACGGAGCCGACGCCGAGGATCGTGATCCCGTCCGGCTCGACCTCACCGACGACCGCGCACACCTTGGTGGTGCCGATGTCGAGGCCGACGACGATTTCGCCGTGAGAACTTTGCGTGGGCGCGCTGCTCATGTCGCCCCACTTTCAACATATCGCGCGAGAACGGGCCAAATTATGGTGATTTTTTTCCTTCTCATCGCATCCTCACGACGACGCGCTCGGGACGCGCATCGTTGTCGAGAAGAACGGCGTCGGCTTTTCCGCCGCGTCGATCGACTTCCGCGAGCACTCGCGACGCCTGATCGAGCTTGCGGCGAAACGGCGGCGCGCCGAGCGCGAGCGTGACCGCGCTCTTGCCGATGACGATGCTCGTCGTGCCGTCCTGCGCGAGATGAATTTCCTCGAGCGGAGAATGCGACGAGAGCTTCGTGTGCGAGTAGTCGGCCGCGAGATCGAGCGCGCGCAGGATCGAATGCGTGACGCCGTCGCGATCGGCCGAGACCATCGAAGCCGTGATGCCGGTGATGACGACGAGGTCATGCGGATCGCCGACCTCGATTTGCTTGAAGAGCTCACCTTCGCGCGACGCGAGGAACACGTCGGAGCTGCCGTCTTCGCCCGCGATCGAAACGAGGGCTGCCGCTTCGCGTTCCGTGACTTGGATCAAAATCGTTCCGGGAAGTCGCCGCGCGAGCTCGACGTTCTTCAACCAAGGATCCTTCGCGAGAAGCGCGTGCGCGGCGTCCAGATCCGACGAAAAAACATTTTGTCCGACCGACAGATTCGACTCTCGCTTGATCGCGTCTTCGGTGCGCGTGCTCTCGCCGACGACGTCGATCTCCGTGATCGCGAAGCGGCTCGACGTGAGCACGTAACGACGCGCTGACCACGCCACGGACAGCGCAACGCCAGCGACGAGGACGGCGCCGAAGAATCCCCGCACGTAAGGAACGAATTTTCGAAATCGCGAAATGGGCTTGTTTTCTGCCGCTTCCGCGTTCTCGACTTTCTCGTCGACGCCCACCTCGAGGGCATCGGGCGGAAGCTGTCGCGGAGCGATGCGTCGATTCGACGGGTGCATCACGGCTTCTCCTTCGGCGTCGAGAGCGATGCGTAGAGCTCGCGCGCGCTCGCGTTGATGTCGCCTGCGCCGAGCGCGATCACCATGTCGCCCGGGCGAACGACGGCGCGAAGCTCGGCGGACAAGCGGCGTTTGTCGGGAACGTAGTGAACGGAGTGGTGTCCGTGCGCACGAATCGCTTCGGCGAGCGCGTCGCTCGTGGCGCCTTCGATCGGAGACTCGCCGGCGGGATAGACGTCGGTGATGAGGAGCAAGTCGGCGTTGTTGAACGCGCGCGTGAAATCCTCGAAGAGCGAATGCGTGCGCGTATAGCGATGCGGTTGGAACGCGACGACGACGCGGCGATCGAATCCACGTTGCGCGGCGTCGAGCGTGGCCTCGATCTCCGCGGGGTGATGTCCGTAGTCGTCGACGATCATGACGTCACCAGCCACGCCGTCGCGTTCGAGCGGCGCAACTCCCACCACCGTGAATCGGCGCTGCACGCCGTGAAATTGAGAAATCGCGTCGCGCACGATGTCGAGCGGAACCTCGAGCTCGTCGGCGGCGGCGATGACGGAGAGCGCATTGAGAACGTTGTGCGCACCGGGCATGCGAACGGTGAAATCGCCGATCTTGTCGTTGCGCCGGTACGCCTCGAAGTGCGTTTCGAGGCCTGAATACCGCGTATTTTTCGCGCGGTAGTCCGCTTGGTGCGAAATCCCATAGGTCACGTGCCGGCGCTCGATGCGCGGCAAGATCTCTTGCACGTGCGGATGATCGACGCAGAGGATCGCGAGCCCGTAGAACGGAACCGAGTTCGTGAACTCGACGAACGCATCCTTCACGTTCTCGTGCGTGCCGTAGTGATCGAGATGCTCCGCGTCGATGTTCGTGATGACGGCGACGGTGGGCGTGAGGCGCAAGAACGAGCCATCGCTTTCGTCTGCCTCGGCGACGAAGAGGTCGCCCGCGCCGAGCCTCGCATTCGAGCCGAGCGCGTTCACTTTTCCACCGACGACGACGGTGGGATCGAGGCCGGCCGCGCGCAGGACGGTGGCGACGAGCGACGTCGTCGTCGTCTTGCCGTGAGAGCCGGCGATCGCAACCGTGTACTTTACACGCATCAACTCGGCGAGCATCTCGCCGCGCGAAACGACGGGAATGGCAAGCGCGCGGGCGCGAAGAAGCTCCGGGTTGTCGGCTTTGACCGCGCTCGTGTAAACGACGACGTCCGCGCCGTCGACGTTCTCGGCGCGATGCCCTTCTTGCACGACGACGCCGAGCGTTTGTAGACGCCGCGCGGTGTCGTTCATCTTCAAATCGGATCCCGTGACCTCGAACTCCATCGTGCGGAGAATTTCGGCGAGCCCGCTCATGCCGATGCCGCCGACGCCGATGAAGTGCACTCTGCGAACGCGTCCGCGGAACATCAGCGTGCCTCCGCCGAATGAGAAGACGTGCCGTTCGATTTTCCGGGCGGGCGCGTGACGATGCCGGCGAGCGCGGCGAAGTCTTCGGCGACGTCGTGCGCAGCGCGAGGTCGTCCGCATGCGCGCGCGCAATCGGCCATTTTTACGCGCTTTTCGTCGTTTCCGAAGAGGCGCTCGAGCTCCATGGCGAGCCGCACGTCGTCGGCCGCCTCTTGTCGAATTGCGATGCACCCGCCACGGCGCGCGAGCGCTTCCGCGTTCTTCGCTTGATGGTCGTCGGCCGCAAATGGAAACGGCACCAAGATGGACGCGCGGCCGATCGACGTGATCTCCGCCGTGGAGCTCGCACCGGCGCGAGCCACGATCAGATCGGCCTTCGCGACTTCACCGGCAACGTCGTCGAGAAATGGCGTGACCGTGACGTGCTCGAATCCCGCGCTTGCGTACGCATCGCGAACCTTCGCATCACGATCGCGCCCCGCTTGGTGCAGCACCTCGAGATTCGAAATCTTCGAACGGGCGACGGCGAGCGGCAATCGTTCGTTCAACGCCTGCGCACCTTGGCTCCCGCCGAGGATCAACAGACGCCGCGACGACGACGCGCGATACGGCGACGGATCGAATCCCGGTCGAAGCGGCATGCCGAACGTGCGCACCGCATCGGCGCGCGTCGTGCGACTTTTTCCCTCTTCCGTTGCGAGATACACGCGGCGCGCAAACGGCGCGAGAATTCGATTCGCGAGCCCCATCGTCGCATTCGCTTCGAGCAGCGCGACGGGCACGCGCGAAATTGCGGCCGCGAGCGACATCGGGCCCGCCGCATAACCGCCGACACTGAGCACCGCGCGCGGACGAATTTTGCGCACGAGCGAGAGAGCTTGCAGCGTGGCCGCGCTCGCGATCGCCGCTCCGCGAGCCGCCCGCCGAGCGCCGCCACCTTGGATGGGCTCGACGTTCAGGAGCTCGAGCTCGTAGCCGCGTGCGGGAATGGCTTTCGCCTCGAGGCCGCGCGCCGCTCCGACGAACACGATGCGCAAATCCGACACGCGCGACAACGCGTCCGCGACGGCGACGCCGGGGAACACGTGTCCCCCTGTGCCACCCCCTGCGATGACGACGACGTCGCGGCGGCTGCTCATCCTGCAACCTCGTTCGGCAGATCGGGAATGGGCAAGGGCTGCTGAATAGGTGTATCTTGCATGTGTTTCTTTGCGAATTTCGCGGGCTTTACTGGGGGCGCATCGGGAGTGACGGCGTCCTCGGGGGCAGGCGGACCTTGTCGCGAAATGTTGAGGAGGATGCCGGCCGCGGCCGCGTTCACGAGGAGCGACGAGCCACCGAAGCTCACGAACGGGAGCGTGAGGCCTTTCGTCGGAAGAATCGCGAGCGCGACGGCGAGGTTCACGAGCGCCTGCACGCCGAACATCGCGCTGATGCCGAACGCGAGATAGCTCCCGTAGTCGTCCGGAGCTCGCAGCGAGGCGCGCACGCCGCGCGTGACGAGCAGAAGGTACGCCGCGCAGAGGCAAGCGACGCCGATGAACCCGAGCTCTTCGCCGACGATGGCCGCGACGAAGTCGTTGTGCGCTTCCGGCAAGTAGAGCGTTTGGAGCCCATGACCGAGACCCACGCCGAACGGACCGCCCGAGCCGAACGCCATCACGGATTGGAACGGCTGGTAGGCGAGATCTTGTTTGTGCTGATCCATGTTCAGCCACGCGAGGTAACGCTCGTACCGATATTCGCGAAAACGAATCGCGGCCGCTCCGAGCGCGGCACCGAGGATCGACGCGCCGAGGATGTATCCGACCTTCGCGCCTGCGACGAAGAGCAGCGTGAACGTGAGGAGCAAGAGAACCACGGCGGAGCCGAAATCAGGCTGTTTCATGCACAAAAGCATGAAGAGGCCGGCGACCAAAAGGTGCGGCAAGAATCCGACCGTGAAGCTCTTCACGCGCTCGGCTTTCTTTGCGAGTGAATAGGCGAGCCACACGACGAGCGCGAGCTTCGCCATCTCCGCGGGCTGCACGTGCACCGGTCCGATGGAGAGCCAACGTGTGGCGCCGCCTCCCGAGTGACCGAATCCGATGACGCAAAGGAGGAGGAGGAGACCGACGCCCGCGAGCACGGGATACGTGAGCTTGTAGAGACGGTGATAGTCGATGTGGCTCAGACCGAAGAACACGAGGAGCGACGCGATGGCGTAACCGACCTGTCGCTTCAAGAAATATTGCGGGTCGTGATACTGGACCGTCGCTTGTACGGCGGACGCGCTGTAGACCATGACGACGCCGAATCCGATCAACGCCACGACGACGGCCGCGAGCACCGGATCGATGGCAGCATGGATGCGGGCCGCGTCCGGACGAGCGTCGAGCGGAGCGACGAGCTCCACGCGTTTGTTTTTCAGGTTGCCAGGCGGATGCGTGCTGCGGCCTTTGCCCGCGGGAAAGAGCGTCGGAATCATGCGTTTTTCTCGGGATTTTTAGGCATTTTTTCGATCTCGCGCACCGCACGCACGAACTCGTCGCCGCGATGCTTGTAGTCCTTGAACATGTCGAAGCTCGAGCACGCGGGCGACAAGAGCACCGCGTCGCCCGATTTCGCGAGCGAGCGCGCGACGCGCACGGCATCGCTCATCGTCTTCGCGGCGCTCACCGGCAAACGATCCGACACGGCGCGCGCGATGGCCGACGCTGCCTCGCCGATGACGACGACGGCGCGTCCGCGCTTGACGAGCGCCGCGACGAGCGGGTCGTAGCTTCCGCCCTTGTCTTTGCCGCCGGCGATGAGGACGGCTTTTTCTTCCTTCATGCCCTCGAGCGCGGTGACCGTCGCGCCGACGTTCGTGCCCTTGGAGTCGTCGTAATAGCGAACGTCGTCGATCTCGGCAACGAGCTCCATGCGATGCGGAAGCGAACGAAAGCGCGAAAAAACCTGGGCAACGACGGATTCGGAGACGAGGTCTCTCTCGAGACCATCGACGATCGCGACCGCGGCCGCCGTATTCAATTTGTTGTGCCCGCCGCGCAAGCCGGGAAATTCGACGTTCATTTGGCTGTCGCCGCCGGGACCGAACGTGAGGACACGCGCTTTGCCACGCTTGGCTTGGGCGAGACAGACCTCGTCGTTCGCCGGCACGATGGCGGCGTCCTCGCTCGTTTGACGAACGAAGAAGTTTCCTTTCGCGTGAGCGTAGGCCTGCATGCTCGCGTAGCGATCGAGATGGTCGGCGGTGACGTTCAGGAGCGCGGCGACGTTCGGATGGAAGGCGTCGATGCGTTCCATCTGGAAGCTCGAGACCTCGAGGACGACGACGTCGAATTTTTCGTCGACGTGGCTCGCCCACGGCTCGCCGAGATTTCCTCCGGCGAAGACTTTTTTTCCGGCGCCTTCGAGGAGCGCGGCGACGAGCGACGTGACCGTGCTCTTGCCGTTCGTGCCGCCCACCGCAATCACGGGACAGGGAAATTTACGGCAAATGAACGCGAGCTCGACGTCGCCGACCACTTTGACGCCCTTCTTCTCGGCCGCGTCCAGCGCGGCGAAGCTCGGCACACCGGGAGACACGACGACGAGATCGGCCTTCGAAAAATCGCCGCTGTCGATGGCTCCGCCGCGCACGTCGACGCCGATCTTCGTGAGCTCCGCCGAAACCGCACCTAGAGCATCGTTCGATTTGGCGTCCGTGCCGATGACGCGCGCGCCCCGAGCGATCGCGAGACGCGCAGCCGCGCTGCCGCTCGCTCCGAGCCCGACGACCACGACTTTTTTTCCGCGCAAATCGAACACTTTTCTTCCTCTAACGCAGTTTTAAGCTCGAAAGAGACACAAGAGCCAAAAGAACGGAGACGATCCAGAACCGCACGATGATCTTTGGCTCTGGCCAGCCCTTCTTTTCGTAATGATGGTGAATGGGCGCCATCAAGAAAATGCGCTTTCCGGTCATCTTGAAATACGTCACCTGAATGAGGACGCTCGACGCCTCCAGGAAGAAGACGCCGCCCAAGATCGCGGAGAGAAGCTCGTTCTTCGTGAAGATGGAGCACATACCGAGCCCGCCGCCGAGCGCCAGCGCTCCGACGTCGCCCATGAACACCGACGCGGGATACGTGTTGTACCAAAGGAAGCCGATGCCGGCGCCCACCATCGCGCCGCAATACACGGAGAGCTCGCCGACGTTCGCAATGCCGGGAATGTCGAGGTAACGAGCCACGACGAATTTCTGCGCGACGTTCGCGATACCGAGCGTGGCACCGGCCAAATACGCCCAAACGAGGTACGTCGCGCCGTTGATGATGACGGGACCGATCGCGAGACCGTCGAGACCGTCGGTGAGATTCACGGCGTTCGACATCGCGACGACGACGAGAAGGGCGAACACGTAATAGACGACGACCGGCAGCGACACCGGATGCTTCGCGAACGCAACGAACGGAATGCCGAGCCGATTTCGGAGCTCCCACCAATCCGCCGGCACGTGATCGCGCGCGAAGAACACGTACGCGAGGACGCCGCCGCCGATCACGAACTGGCCGAGCAGCTTGTAGCGCCCGGGCATTCCTTTCGAGCTTTTGGCTTTGATCTTGAGGTAGTCGTCGAGATAGCCGATGACGCCATAGCCGACGGTTACGGCCGTTGTCGCCCAGACGAAAACGTTACTGAGATCGCACCACAAGATCGTGGGAAGCAGCACCGAAAGAAGGATCAAAGCGCCGCCCATCGTGGGGGTGCCTGATTTGACCATATGGGTTTCAGGCCCGTCGCTTCGGACGATCTGCCCGATCTGTTTTCTCTGCAGCTCGCGAATGAACCACGGGGAAACGAAGAACGAGATCAGCATCGCCGTGATCGTCGCCGCGATGACGCGGAACGGAACGTAGCGAACGACGTTCAGCCAACCGAGCCAGCTGGCCATGTGGCGCAGGGGATAGAGAAACTCGAGGATCACGAGCGCGCCTCTCCTCGAGCTTCGATGAGCGCTTCGACGACGATCTCGGCAGCCACCCCGCGCGACGCTTTCACGAGCACGACGTCTTTCGACGTGATCTCCGAAACGGCTATTTTTGCGGCATTTCGTGCATCTTCGGCGCGGCGCACGTCAATGCCGCTCGCGGCGGCGCGGTCGAGAACGACATCGGCGAGGCCGCCGCATCCGATCACGAAAGAGACTTTGGAGCGTGCGAGCTCGTCGCCGATCGCCGCGTGCTCGGCCTCGGCACGCGGACCGAGCTCACGCATCTCGCCGCGGACGGCGACGGCGCGTCGACCTTCTCGGA
>JAICXU010000743.1 GCA_025934595.1 Polyangiaceae bacterium
CTCGACGAGCGCGCCCGTCTCCGCGTCCTCGAGCGCGAAATCGCCGTCGTACGCGGGCGCGATTTCCTCGCGTGCGAGCACTTGCACGAGCGCGAGATCGTGGCCCGCCGCTGCGGCGCGCGTGATCGCAGAATCGAACGGACCCGAATCCATGAAGTCGCTCACGACGACGAGCATGCCGGGCCGCGGTGAGCGCAAGATCACCGCGTCGATCGCCTTCGTGAGATCCGTTCCCCGCGCCGCCTGAATTCCGTCGAGATCGCGAAGCACTTTGGTGAGCGACGCTCGGCCGCGCGTCGGCTCGGTCATGCGATCGACGCCCTCGGTCGCGGCGATGACCTGCGCGCGCTCCGATCCCGCGAGCGCCATGTACGCAATCGCCGCCGCTACCTTCTTTCCCGTCTCGAGCTTCGTCGGCGTTCCGTATTCGAGCGACGCGCTCGCATCGAGGAGCACGCGCACGACCACGTCCTCTTCCATGCGAAACAGCTTGAAAACAGGCTCTCCCGTGCGCGCGAACGCGAGCCAATCGATGCGCCGCAGATCGTCACCGGGCGCATACGGGCGATGCTCGAGGAACTCCGCGCTGCCGCCGCGCCTCTTTGCGAGGTGATCTCCGCCGCCGCCCGAGCGCGCTCGCACGCTCAGCTTTCGCCTGAGCGCCTCGAGCTCTCGCGCGAACGACGGATCGAGCAACATGATTTCAGGTCGCGGCGGGCGCCGTCTCCGTGGGCGCTGCCTGCGCGTCGGCGGATGGCGCCGCGTTTTGCGCGGCGAGCGCTTCGTCTTCGTGGCGGAACGCGGCGTCGGCTTGCTCGAGCGATATCTCGTAGCGCGCGATCGCTCGCGAGCATCGCCGTCCCGCCGCCGCAAGCAATCCGAAGCCGATGAAGCCCCACACCATCGCCGCGCCGAAGCCGACCTCGATCGTCGAGCCCGGATCGAGCTTGTCGAGAGCGGCTACCATCACGAACGCGAAGAACGGGCTCGGCGCGCCGACGTTTTGCCATTCGTCGATCGATCCCGAAGACGTGCTCGCCGCATCGCCGATCGCGACGATGACCCACGGCAGCGCGCAAATGAGAAAGAGGATCGCGATCGCGATGAGACGCGCGATCCACGGCGTGTTGTCGCGCGAGCGGAGCCACGTGACGAGCCCCGTGACGAACAACGTGAAGAGGCCCGTGTACGCCGCCCACACGAATATTTTCTGGATTCCGGTCTCGCGATCCACACCGGCGGTTCCGAGCGCTTCGAGCGCGCCGGCGTCGATCATCGCGATCGCGGCGAGGCCGAGCAGGCCCAACATGATGACGAGCGTCATCGCGCGCATCAATCCAGGCCCCATGAAACGACGGATCCCGCCCGCGCCCGTTCGCGCGAAATGCGTCTTCACGCGACGAGAAGGTCCATAAGGCTCGGCGGCGAAGAGAAAGACGCTGAACGTGATGTGCGAAGCGAACGCGGAGACGCTCATGCACGCCAAAATCGAGCGTGCATCGTTCGACGTCGCAAGCAGGCTCGGCACGACGCAGACGGCGGCGATGAGGGGCGTCGAGATCGCGAACCAGCGTTTGAGACCGAACGAGCGATCGTCGGCCGCGCCGGTGAGATTCGCGATCGTGGTTTCGTAGAGGAACCACGCCGGCGTCACGATCAAGAGGAGAGGGATGAGGATGAGAAGGGTGACGTATTCGAGCCCGAACGTGGCGCGTTCATATGCGAGCGGGAGCCAGATGGGCGAGAGCTCCGGCATCGAGCCCCAGATTTGATGGATGCCGGCCGCGCACCACGGACCGAACATGCCGTAGAGCGACGGGCCGATGCAGATCGCGAGAATGAGCGTGACGACGATCGCGCCGCGCAAGCTCGCCATGAGCGAGCTCACCGCAAGCCCGAACGCCACGGCAAGCGCCGCGAAGAGAAACAAGAAGAGAAATGCGATGACGACCTCGCTGGCCGTGACGCCACCGAACAAGAAGGAGAGCGCGCCGGCGGGTGCGAGCACGACGATGTAGAGCGCGATCGACGTGTACGCGGCCATGAATTTTCCGCGCGCGATTTCCTTCGGCGTGAGACCGGTGAGAAGCACCGCCTCCCACGTGCGACCTTCGCGCTCGGCAGCGATGCTATTGGCGGCGATGGTGGGACCGACGAGGACGACGACGAAATATCCGATCGAGAAAAAGGACTGGAAGAGCCCTTGTCCCAGGGTGGCCGGCGAGGAGCTGTTCATCGCGCCGATCGCGCCGATCGCGCACATGAGCATCGAGATCGAGAGCGTGAGCGAAAACAAAATCCAAGGCGTTCGACCGAGACGCGCCGATTGGCGCATCTCGCGCATCCAGATCGCGTTCGGCTCCGCGAAGTAGCGTTGCCAGCCTTTTCGCATGCGAAGGCTCACCGGCTCTTTCGAGCCAGGCGATTGCGACATGGGCCCTTCATTGGCGGCCATCGTCATTGGACCTCGCCTTTCGTGACCTCGAGGAAGATGCGTTCGAGCTCGTTGCGCTCGGGCTCGAGACCGACGAGCGGAACCCCCTGCTCCACCAGCGATTTCACCAGCGATGCGAGCGCGGCGTCGTCTCCCTCGTAGGCGATCACGCAGTTGCCGTTGGCGGCGTCGCCGATGGCCTCGACCTCGACGCCCTTCGGTCCGAGCACGTCGAG
>JAICXU010001040.1 GCA_025934595.1 Polyangiaceae bacterium
CACGAGACTCTCGCGCGGCACGAAGCGCGCGCGATTTTGGATCGCGTGCTCGATGATCTCGACGAGGACAAGCGCGCCGTGTTCGTGCTCTACGAAATCGAGGAGCTCGGCATGGCGGAGGTCGCGCAAGCCGTCGATTGCCCGCTGCAGACCGCGTATTCGCGTCTGCATTCCGCGCGCAAAATGGTGCAAGACGGCATCGCGCGCATGCGGAGCTCGCCACAATTGGTCACGATGGGAGGAGCACGATGAGCGACCGCGACCCGCCCAGGCTCTCCGAGAGCGGCGACTCCGTATTTTTGCGAGACGCGATTCGCGAGAGCAAAAACGATCTTCCCGACGAAGCTCGCCTCGCTGCGATCGCCCTGAAATTAGGCCCGATCGTGGGCATCGCAGGCGGCGCGGCAGGTGCCGCAGGAGGCGGCGGAGGCGGCGCGGCGGCGGCGGGGGGAGGCGCAGCGGCGAAAGCGAGCGTCGCGCCGGCGGCAGTGAAGATCGGCGGCATGACGCTCGGGATGAAGATCGCCGCGGCCGCGGCCGTCACCGCCGTTGCGGTCGGCAGCACCGCCGTCGTCGCGCCGCGCGTGATGTCGAGCAAGTCCGTGGCGAGCGCACCGACGGCGATGGTTTCGGCACCGCGTGCACCGGCGACGTCGACATCGACCAAGCTCGATCTCTCGTTGCCGCCGGCGAGCGCGAGCGCCGCTCCCCTGCCCGTGCCGACACCCAAGACGACGACGATCGCTGCGCCGAATCCCGATGACGAAGTGAAGAACGTCGAACGCGCGCAAGATGCGCTCGTCGCGAACGACCCGGCGCGCGCCCTCGCCTTGTGCAACGACGACGCGAACATTTTTCCGCGTGGCCCCAATGCCCAAGAGCGCGAGGTCATCGCGATCGATGCGCTCACACGTCTCGGCAAAGTGGATCAAGCCAACGCGCGCGCGAAGAAATTCGAAAAGGACTTTCCCGGCTCCGCGTTGATTCCACGCGTCCACCAACTCGTCGGAGGATCCCCGTGAAGCGCATTGCCGTAATTTTCAGCCTCTTTTTCATCACCGGCTGCAGCAGTCAGACGTTCGATGCGGGCGGCTTCGACGTCGACGGTGGCGCCGGATCCGAGGGCGGCACGGACGCCGGCTCGCTCGCGCAAGCGATCGATCCCATCGCGATGGGTTACGCGTGGACCTTCGACGTCACCGTCGCCGGGACCTACCCATCTTGCTCGAACGGCAGCAGCACGGGCGCGGTCACGCAAGAAGGTGCGATGGGCGGGCGCGATGCATTTCTCGTCTCCTCGTTCTGCAGCGGCCTCGGCAGCTATTGGTATTCGGCCGACGGCGATCGCGTCTCCGAGTGGGACGGATCGAATTGGCTCGTCGCGATCGACTCGCCCGTCGAAGACGGCCACACGTGGACGACGAGCGGCATCACCTACGTCTGGAAAAAAATCGGCGCGCTCACGGTGAAGGCCGGCACCTTCGCCGATTGCTGGGAGATCGACGCTCAGGGCGCGGCCCCGTATTACGCGGCCACGTTCTGCCGCGGCGTCGGGCCCGTGAAGTGGCACGTGCGCGACACGAGCGGAACGAACGGCTACGACGCCGAGCTCACGTCGAAGAGCTTCTGAGCAAAAAGCGCCGCGAGATTTTTTTTCGACGCGGCTCATAAAACCGCGCGTGTGCTCCCACCCACTCTTCGTAACGAGCCACCGTTCGTTCCGAGGGATTCGACATGCGCGCGACTGTGTTGGTTTTGGGCTGTTTTTCGCTGGG
>JAICXU010000819.1 GCA_025934595.1 Polyangiaceae bacterium
CGTCGAGCGTCTTCGACGCGACGAGCTCCGCTTCTTTCGTACCGAGGAGCTCGGGATATTCCTTTTTCAGCATGTACCCGCACGTCGGTTGGACGACGACGATGGTGCGACCGAGCTCGATCTCGCGAAAGAGCGACTCGACGTTCGCTGCCGCCTTTTTCTTCGCGCCGTCGACGTCGCCGCCGTCGATGTTCGGCATGCCGCAGCATTGTTGCTCCGGACGAAAGACGCGATAGCCGTTCTTCTCGAGAACACGCACGGCGTTCGCCGGCACGCTCGGAAAGTTGTAGTCGCCGAGGCAGGTCGAAAAAATCGCGACGCTCCCGCTCGAGCCTGCTCCAGGCAGCGCGTCGTGATGCGTCAGCCAGCTGTCGAACGTTTGCTTCGCAAAAGGCGGAAGCAGAAATTCCGCGGAAATTCCCGCTGTTTTCTCCATGCCTTTTCGCACGAGACGATTCGCGTTCACGAAATTCACGAGCGGCGCCATCGGCCCGGAATTGAGGCTGCCGAGCTTGCCGGGCTCGCCGAGCGCGCGATCTTGCAGCGTGATGCCGACGCGCTTCGCGCGCTGCGCCTTCTCCCGCGCGAGCTGGCGGGGGATGTCCATGAGCCACGGATGGCCCTCGTCCGCCGTGTAAGGACACTTGATGTAGCAAAGCTTGCACTGCCAGCAGTGATCGGTGACGGAGGTGAAGTCGTTCGCAGCAAGCCGTTCCGCACCGTGCGCATCGTGCCGTTCGATATCGCGGTCGATGCGAGCGAACATGTCGGGAAAACTACCGCAGTAATTCACGCACATGCGGCAGTTGTGACAGACGTCCATCATGCGCCGGAGCTCGCCTTCGAGATCTCGCGGATCCCAGTAGCGATCCTCGTTCGGATTGCCCGCCGGAGCTTCTTGGGGTGTGGGATCGACTTTGGCCATGATGGAAAACGACTCTTTCGTGGCAGCGAAGCGCGCCACGTTCATTCTTTTCCCCCGCGAATGGTGGGCGAGTGAAACGAGCCGACCCCGCCTGCGATCTTGAAATCGCGTTTTGCGAAGCAAAACGCTTTCGCGAAGCGAAGGCGGGGGAGGCTCATTTGCGAAGCAAATGAGGGGGCCGTTAAGACCCCGCCAGGGTCAGGAGCGAGCCTGCACGGCGCTCGCTTACTTCAAGATCTCCAGCATCTTCGTGAAACGCCCAGCGTGACTCTTCTCCGCCTTGGCGAGCGTCTCGAACCACTCCGCGATGTCGTCGAAGCCTTCGTCTCGCGCGGTCTTCGCCATGCCCGGGTACATGGTCTCGTACTCGTGCGTCTCGCCCGCGATCGCGCTCTTGAGATTTTTCTCGGTGTTGCCGATCGGCAGCCCCGTCGCCGGATCGCCCACGCCCTTCATGTAGTCGAGATGGCCGTGCGCATGACCGGTCTCGCCGTCCGCCGTCTCTTTGAAGTTGCCCGCGATCTCCGGGAAGCCTTCCACGTCGGCGACCTTCGCGAAGTAGAGGTAGCGACGATTCGCCTGCGATTCGCCTGCGAACGCGTCTTTCAGATTTTGCAGCGTCTTCGATTCTTTGAGTGCTTTGCCCATGGTGGTC
The DNA here is from genome assembly GCA_025934595.1 of Polyangiaceae bacterium. Taxonomy (GTDB): domain Bacteria; phylum Myxococcota_A; class Polyangia; order Polyangiales; family Polyangiaceae; genus JAICXU01. The sequence continues at coordinate 1,581 of JAICXU010000819.1, forward strand.
ACTTCTCCTTTTTCGAAACCTTGTCTTGTTTTTTCGTGGCTCGCGCACAGCTCCCGCACAATCCCCGATAAATTCTCTCGACGGCACGGAGCGCGAAGCCCGGCGCCGTGTCTTCGAGCGCGCGTGCCGCTGCTTCTGCAGGTGCGAGGGAGCGCGCCGGAACGTCCGTGATCGCACCGCAACGATCGCACACCGCATGATGATGCGGCTCCACGTTCGGATCGAATCGCGCGGCGTTGGCTTCGCGACCGCCGGAGTCTTGCCCCGCGAATCGCAACGTCGACGAGAGCCCCGCCTGCGTGAGCGCGTCGAGCGTGTTGTAGACGGTGGCGAAGCTCATTTTCGGGAACTCGCGATGAAGTCGCTCGAAGAGCTCCTGCGCCGTCGGATGCGATTCATCCGCCGCGAACTGCCGAACGATGGCGCGCCGTTGCGGCGTGAGCTTCAGGCCGAGCGATTTCAGCCGCTCGAACATGACCTCGCTGCGCTTGTGCCGAATCATCGCCGGCCTCATGACCCCACGAACGTAGTTATAATGATTCTAAATGGCAAGCCTAGAATCATTCTAAAGTAGAATTTGATTCAGCTTGTTTTACGCGGCTTCGTGCATCGCCGGATATTTGCGGACAGCTCGAGCGCGTGCAGATCGCGCCGGCTCAGGTCTTTCGTTTCGAGCCGAGCACCGCGAGCTTCAAGTAGGAGAGTTGGCTCCTCGCCGCTTCTTTGAAGAGGCCCATCTTCGTCGCGTCGGCGTTGCGGCCGGCGCCGGGCACGAGCTCGCCCGCTTCGTACATCGCGCGC
>JAICXU010000727.1 GCA_025934595.1 Polyangiaceae bacterium
ATGAGAACAGAATCGAAGAGCAAGGAAACGCAGTGGATCAAGCAGTGGACCAGCTGGATCAGTCCGACGAAACTGCCGGGCGTGTGGAAGCGAAGGGAGGGCGGCTTTCTGGTTCGCGGGAGGACGAAAGATCCGACCACGGGCACAAGCAAAGAGATCCGAAAGGTTCTGCACGTGGAGACCGAGGCGACAGCGTTGAAGTGGCTGGAAGACGAACTCGAAAGAGTCCGGAGCGGCGCAGGCGCGGACAAGCCACGGAAGACGCGATTCGCCGACTACGCGATCTCTTTGGCCGAGCGAAAGTTGATCACTAAGGAGATCAAGAGTGCGCGGGGGCGCGAGCGTTGGAAGTACACGCTCGAGCATTTGATCGGAGGCACGGAAGACGTGACGGGTTTTGGCGAGCTGTTCATCGACGATATTCGTCCCGCGCACATCGAAGCGTGGCGCACGGGCATCGCGCGACTGATTGGAGCGAAGAAGTATGCTCCGACCACGGCGAACGGCTGGCTCTTCGTGCTCCGCCACATCTTGAAGAGAGCGAAGCGCGAGCTTCAACTTCCTTTCAACGCAGCGGAGGGTGTGCCGTCGTTCGATACCTCCGAGCACGAGACGTACACGGAGGAAGAACCGAATGCCCTGACGAGCGAGGAGACAGCCGCATTCCTCGCCTGCATGAAGGACGAATTTCCGGCGCAGTACGCGATGACCTTCCTGGGCTTCGCAACTGGACTTCGCCCCTCGTCAATGCGTCCGCTCAGACGAAACGGAGCAACGCCCGATGTCCTCTGGGATTCGGGCGTGATCTTGGTTCGTCGCTCACACACCTTGAAGGACGAGTTCATGAAAACGACCAAGACGGGGCTGCGCCAACGCATCACCGTTCCGGCCGAGGTCATGGACGTTCTTCGCTGGCACATCGACACGCAACTTCTCACTCCGGAGCAGAAAAGCTCCGAGCTTCTCTTTCCAGCGGACGACGGCACGTTCCGTTCGGAATGCTTTCTCACGAAGGCTTTTGGCGTCGTGAGCGAATTGATCGGCTTGAAGAAGAAGTTTACCCCGCGTGGAATGCGACGAACGTTCAACGACCTCGCCCGTGTGGCGAACGTCGAGGCGCTCGTCACCAGGAGCATCTCGGGCCATTTGACGGAGCAAATGCGCGAGCACTACTCGACGGTTTCGCCGACCGAGCAGCGCGAGAGCATCGGCCGAGTTCTCAGGCTCGTGAAGTGCGGAGTCGAAGAGCGCTCAGCACCCCAAGAGACCGACGAGTGCGGTATGCATCGCGGTATGCAAGGGGTGTCGAGCGGTACTCATTCGCGCATCGGAGTGCGCTAACTTCCCGTTATCTTTGTAGGCGCGATTGGGATTGAACCAACGACCCCTACCGTGTCAAGGTAGTGCTCTACCACTGAGCTACGCGCCTGCTTCGTTCGTGATTCGCGAAAGAAGAGAAGAAGCGAGGTAGCCCCAGCCGGCCACCCTGTCAAGCGCGTGTGATGCCCGTCGCCGCGGAATCCAGCGTTTTTCGGCTCGATTTCGCGCATAATCCGGCGCGATGACCTCGCTCTACGATTCGAAAGCGGCGGGCGCGGCGCTGCGCGATTTCATCTTCGTCCAGAAAAACGCCGACGAGACGCTCGCCCTTCGCACGTACACGTCGCGCCTCCTCGGCGGCGATCCCTCGCTCGTCCTCCACGGCGGCGGCAACACGTCGGCGAAGTCGAAGGCGATCGATCTCTTCGGGCGCGAGGTAGATGTACTCTACATCAAAGGTTCGGGTTGGGATCTCGCGACCATCGAGCCGCAAGGATTGCCCGCCGTTCGAATGGCGCCCCTCCTGGCGCTTCGTGCGCGCGAGAAATTGTCCGACGAACAGATGGTGAACGAGCTCCGCCTCGCGTTGATGGACGCGAGCGCGCCGACGCCTTCGATCGAAACCTTGCTCCACGCGTTCTTGCCCGCGAAGTTCGTCGATCACACCCACGCCGACGCGATCCTCGCAATCGCCGACCAAGATCGCGGCGAAGAAATCTGCCGCGGCATTTTCGGCAAAGAGCTCGTGTGGGTTCCGTACGTCATGCCCGGCTTCGAGCTGGCGAAGCGATGTGCAGCGGCGTTCGAGGAAGCAAAAGCGCGCGGCGACGATCCGAAGATCATCATCCTCGAGCGCCACGGCATCTTCACGTTCGGCGACACCGCGAAGGCCTCGTACGAAAAGATGATCGACAGCGTGGAGCGCGCGCGCAAATTCGTCGCGGACAAACGCGCGCCTTACTTGGCCGCACCTCTTCGCATCGAAGGTGTGGAACATTCGTTTTTGCCGCGCCTCCGTGGTGCGCTCGCGCGCCTTTCGAACGAACCCGTCGAGCAAGGGCCGCTGCTCGCGCTCCGTTCGAGCGATCCGATCTTGCGCGTGCTCGACCGAAAAGACGCGAGTGATCTCGTCCATCGCGGATCGGCCACGCCCGACCATGTGATCCGGACGAAGCCGCGTCCCCTCTTTCTCGGCGGCGTCGATCTCGCATCCACCTCCGGAATCGAAAGCGCGATCGGCAGCTACGCGCAGCAGTACGACGCGTATTTCGCGAAGCTCGTCGCACAGAAGAACGTGCAGAAAAAGAAGCTGGATCCGTGGCCGCGCGTCATCTTGGTGCCGCGCCTCGGCGTGATCGGTGTCGGCGCCACATTGAAGGAAGCGGACGCCGTCGCCGAGATCTTCGAGCATACGCTCGCGGTCATGGAGGA
>JAICXU010000804.1 GCA_025934595.1 Polyangiaceae bacterium
GAGAAATTCGCTCGCGCCGGGCTCGCGTGTGATGAGGTGACCGACGAGACCGCCGGTGCACGACTCCGCGACCGCGAGCGTGAACCCGCGTCGTCGCAACGCGCATCCGACGACGCCCGCGAACGTGTCCCCCGATTCGCCGTACACGACGTCGGAGAGCTTCGCGCGAACGTCGGCCGTCGCTCGCTCGCAAATGTCACGCGCGTCTTCTTGTGATTTCGCGCGCGCGAGGACCTTCACTTCGATCTCGGGAAAATGCGCGCGATATCCGATCGTGACGCCGGGAAATGTTTCTTCCACGCCCGCGAGCCGCTCGCCGACGATGCTCTCGGGCAAACCGAACGTGCGGAGGCGCACTTGATAGCCGTCGTTCGGCGCGAGCGGCTGGATGCGCGAGACGACTTGCTCCTCGAACATTTTCTTCATCTCGCGCGGAACGCCGGGCATGAAGAACGCGAGCGCGCCGCCGATCTTCACGGAGAATCCGGGCGCGGTGCCGATCGGATTCGGCAAGATGTCCGCGCCGTCGGGAAAATCCGCTTGCTTCGCGTTCGAGGCGCTCATCGTGCGACCGAATTTTTCCATGCGACGACGAATCGCCTCGAGCGAGGTCTCGTCGCGCACGAGCTTCTTGCCGAGCAGCTCGGCGACGGACGCCGCGGTGAGATCGTCGGTCGTCGGACCGAGACCGCCGGTGCATACGATCACGCTCGCGAATTTTCCGAGACGCTCCAGCGTCGATTTCACGCGTCGGGCGTCGTCGTCGACGACTACGTCCTCGACGACCTCGAATCCGAGATCGGTGAGGCTCGCCGAGAGCCACGAGGCGTTGGTGTTCGTGAGCTCACCTCGCGTGAGCTCGGTCCCGATGCATAGAACCGCGCATGTCATATGGGGACGAACGATCGTAGACCATGCCCGCGCTCCGGAATAGTAGGCAAAATCGCGCTGCGTCCGGACGCGCGCAAGCCTGCGCGCTAGGGCTTTGCGTCATACGCGCAACGAAAGCCGATGGCAGGGTCGCGCGTGCCGACCGGAGGCTCGATGACTCCCCATGTACGGATTTGGCTCGCGAGATCGCTTTTGTACGAGCCGCCCTTCGCCGTCTCGAAGGGAGCGCCCTGATTGCGGCCGATCCACTCCGCGACGTTGCCCGCGAGATCGTGCACGCCCTTGTCGGTGTCGCCCGACACGTGCGCGCCGACGGTGTCGGGACCATCGGCGTGTTTTCCGCACGGACCATCGACGAGCCCCCACGCCGCGCGACGACAAACAGCGCCCGTCTCGCCCCAAGGATAACGTCGCGTCTTCGTTCCGTCGGCGGCGACGAGCCACTCGCTCATCGTCGGCAGGCGTCCGCCCTTCGATTCGCAAAACGTCTCCGCTTCGTCCACCGTCACATTGCCCGCCGCGCGCGAGGCGTCGATCTTCGCATGCCGCAAATGGCCTTCGGTCACCTCGAACGCGTCGATCGAAAATGCTTTCGCGTCGACGTGATGCGGAGGCACTTTCGCCTGCTCGACCTCTTCCCAGTCGTTGTTGTCGATCGTGAAATGCGTCTCGGGAAACGCGATCCGCATGTCAGGCGCATCGCAGACGCCGTCCTCCATCGCGAGCGGCGGAGGACAACCTTCGGGCATGCAGCGCGGGCCTTGCCGGGAAAAACCCGGGTCGCACTCGCTTTGACGAACGCGCACGAAGACGACGACGAGCGCCGCGAGCGTCACGCCGCCGAGGGCTACGAGGAGCGCACGACGCTGCACGTGAGGACGCCGATATTTTCGATTTCGATGGCGAGCGTGTCGCCGTGGACGAGCGGACCGACGCCTTCGGGCGTTCCGGTGACGAGGAGATCGCCGGCCTCGAGCGTCATCATGCGGCTTGCGTACGCGATCACGTCGGCCACGGGGAAGATCATGTTCGAGGTGTTGCCGTCTTGCTTCGTCGCGCCATTCACGCGGCATTGCACGCGTACGCTTTTGGGATCGAGCTCGGTTTCGATCCACGGACCGACGGGACAGAACGTGTCGAATCCTTTCGCGCGCGACCACTGACCGTCGGAGCGCTGCAAATCGCGCGCGGTGATGTCGCCGACGCACGTGTAACCGAAGACGACGTCGGCGGCGCGATCGGCGGCGACGTTCTTGCATTTTTTTGCGATGACGACGCCGAGCTCCGCTTCGTGCTCGACGCGCGCGCTCTCCTTCGGCAGCACGATTTTCTCGCCTGGACCGACGAGCGCCGACGGCGGCTTCAAGAAGAGGAGCGGCTCTTTCGGCACTTCATTTCCCAGCTCTTTCGCGTGCGCTGCATAGTTGCGGCCTACACACAAAATCTTCGACGGAGTGACGGGCGCCAAGAGCTCGGCATCGGAGAGCGAGCCCGTTTCGCTCGTGCGCGTTCCACCTTCCCATGGCGCTTTTGTGAAAAAGCGTAGAGCGTTCTTTTCCAGC
>JAICXU010001111.1 GCA_025934595.1 Polyangiaceae bacterium
CGTGACGAACAGGTTTGCGGGTTTGATGTCGCGATGGACGATTCCAGCCGCGTGCGCGGCAGCGAGCACGTCGCAGAGTTGCCATCCGATCATCGCCACCGCTGCCGCAGGGAGAGCGCGGCCTGATCGCTCGATCCAATCCTCCACGCCGATGCCGGAGAGAAGCTCCATCACCAAGAAGGCGGTGCCGTCCTCGCTGATGTCGTCGTCGACGACCAGGACGACACCCGGATGTTTCACCGAGTTCGCGGCGTAGCCCTCGCGCAAGAATCGCGCGCGCGTCTCGTCGTCGTCGGAGAGCTCTCGCAGGAGCATTTTTACCGCGAATTCGGCTCGATTTCGATGCGTCGCGCGATAGACGACCGCCATTCCGCCAGTGCCCAAGACGGCATCGAGCCGGTACTTGCCACGCAGCGTCGTGCCGAGTCGCTCGGTCGCGCGCGTGCGGATGCGATCGGAGGCGTCGATCATCGCACCCTCAATCGCAGCAGAGGATCTTCTCGGGCGTGTTGCACGGGACCCAGCCCATGAAGTTTCCGGTCCAGGCCCCGGCCTGCTGTGTGTTGTCGCCGATCGTCCAACCTTGGCAGTCGCCGACAGGCCCCGTCACCGGTGCGACGACTCCGGTCGCGACCCACCCGCTCGCCGTGATGGTTCCCATCTCGGTCGTGCGGACGATCTCCTCCGAGCTGCACATGTGCGCGCTCGGCGAGCATCCGGGCACCGTCTCGCATTGCGCTTTCGCGCCGGCGTATCCGGTTTTGGATCCGCTGGTGATCGCGCCCGTGACGGCAGCCGTTGCGCCGCAGTAGAGCGTGTACCCGACGGAGTAACTGACCCCGGCATCATTGGTGACGACGGTGCGGCCGGACGAAATGCGCGAGTCGAGATTCGCGAAGTCGTCGTTCACCGCCTTCGACGAAAGAACGTCGCCGGTGCTGAACGTGTAGGGCACCGCGCCGGCGAGGACGATCGCCGACAGCGCGATCGCGGAAAAAATCGCCAAGCGTTTCGTCGCGGGAGAGAGCTCGAGATCGACGACGACGATTTTGAGCTTCATCGGAGAGCTCCTAGGGGGCGAACGTGCACGTCGTGTCGAAGCGCGCAGCATCGTCGTCGAAGCGGCAAGACGGCCCGTCTCCTTTCGGAATCACGTAGACGTCCGAAAGTCCGTCGGCGGCGCCATCGTTCGAGATGATCGTCGCCGGTGGAACGTCGCGAATTCCCAAAACAACGCTGCAGGCCGACACCGATCCTGCGAAGAGGACCGCAGCCACCTTTCGAAAGGGCTTCATCCAGCCCGCCACGATCCGAACGCCATGGCTGCACCAGCGATCAGCGTAGCTGGCGTTTTTCGTGCCCGATTTAGCCTATTTTTCTCGGCCCATTTCCAATTTGGAAAAGCTCGGCCCGCGTGTCTATCGTGTGCGCATGGATTCGTTCGCGGGCGTGCGCGTCTCGGACCTCGTCACGTTTCTCGGCGTTCAGCGAACGCGTTCCGTTTCGGCGGCGGCTCGCGAGCTGAAAGTGACGCCTTCGCAAGTGAGCAAGGCGATCGCACGGCTCGAAGTCAGGCTGGGAAAGCGACTCCTCACGAGAGGCGCCCGCGGC
>JAICXU010001037.1 GCA_025934595.1 Polyangiaceae bacterium
ATGACGTTGCCTTTCACCTTGCTCATCTTGTCGCCCGTCTCGTCGACGATGAGACCGGAGAGGAGCACGCGGCGGAACGGCACTTCGCCCGTGAAATAAAGCCCGAACATCATCATGCGCGCGACCCAGAAAAAGAGGATGTCGTACCCGGTTTCGAGGTCGCTCTCTTGCTTCGGGTTCGTCGGATAAAACGTCTCGAGCGCTTTCGTTTTTTCCGGCCAGCCGAGCGTCGCGAACGGCCAGAGCGCGGACGAGAACCACGTATCGAGCACGTCGTCGTCCTGCTTCCATCCGTTTTCTTCGGTGCACTCCGCCGGACGCTCGCGCGCGACTTTGATTTCGCCTTTCGGTCCATGCCACGCGGGGATCTGATGGCCCCACCAGAGCTGGCGCGAGACGCACCAGTCTTGGATGTTTTCGAGGAAGTGGTCGTAGGTCTTCACCCACTCTTCGGGAATGATTTGCGTGCGCACTTTTCCGTTCGCATCGGGGCGCACGGCAGCGAGCGCGGCCTTCGCCATCGCTTCCATTTTCAAAAACCACTGCGTCGAGATCATCGGCTCGACCGGACCGCCGGACCTCTGACAACGCGGGATGTTGAGCTGGTGTGGCTTCGCACCACGCGCGAGACCCTTTTCGTCGAGCGCCTTTTTCACGGCCGTGCGGGCGCGCTTGCGGTCGAGGCCTTGGAACTCACCGCCGTGCTCGTTCACGGTGCCGTCGAGATTGAAGATGTTGATCTCTTCGAGGTGGTGACGCTTGCCGGTGGCGAAGTCGTTGAAGTCGTGCGCGGGCGTGACCTTCACCGCTCCGGTGCCGAACTTCGGATCGACCAGGATGTCGTCGGTGATGATCGGGATGGAACGCGGTAAAAATGGGTGTTCCAGACGTTTTCCGTGCAAGTGCGTGTAGCGCGGATCGGTGGGATGCACGGCGACGGCCGTGTCGCCGAGCATCGTCTCCGGACGCGTGGTGGCGACGACGATCTCTTCGTTCGCGCCTTCGACGCGATACGCGAATTGAAAAAGCTCGCCGTTCGCGCCCTCTTCATTTTCGACTTCGAGATCGCTGAGCGCCGTCCTGCACTCGGGGCACCAGTTGATGAGACGCGTGGCGCGGTACATGAGCCCGTCTTCGTACAGGCGCACGAAGGCCTCGCGCACGGCGCGGCTCATGTCGGGATCCATCGTGAACTTCGAGCGCCGCCAATCCGGAGATGCGCCGAGCACGCGCTGCTGCTCCGCGATGCGGCCGCCGCTTTCGTTCTTCCACTGCCACACGCGCTCGAGAAATTTTTCGCGACCGAGATCGAAACGCGTTTTGTTTTCGCGCGCGAGCTGCCGCTCGACGACCATTTGCGTGGCGATACCGGCGTGATCGATGCCGGGTTGCCAGAGCGTGTCGTAGCCGCGCATGCGGTACCAGCGCGTGAGCACGTCTTCGAGCGTGCAGCGTTGCGCGTGCCCCATGTGGAGACTGCCAGTGACGTTCGGCGGCGGCATCGGGACGACGTAAACGGGCTTCTGTTCCGGGTTCTCGTCGCTCGCTTCGAAGACGCCGTTCTCTTCCCAGAATTTGTACCAGCGCGCCTCGACCTCGCGCGGCTCATAGGGCCTCTGGAGGTCACGTGTGAGGTCGGACGTGTCGTCGGGCCGCTCGCTCATGACCCGATGAACTATCACATTTTCTCGCGCGAAATGGCGCGCCGGCGTGCGTGTCCAGCCCGTTCGCAGGCGTACGCGCGTCCCTGACTAGTTGGTCTCGATGAGGCCGCGGAGCA
>JAICXU010000756.1 GCA_025934595.1 Polyangiaceae bacterium
GACGTCGCATCATGGGCCTCATGACCGCTCCTCTTTACTTGAGCGATCCGAATCCCGGCGGTCACTTGAACCTCGGCCCGGGAGGCTTGCCGCAAAAGAACGGCACCGCGCAGTTCGAGTTCGAGGTGAACATCCCGAACAGCGTCGCGAACGGAGCCGGGCCCGCGCCTCTCTTGCAGAACGGGCACGGCCTCCTCGGCTCGCTGCACGAAGGCGAGGACGGTTATCTCACGCAATTCGCCGACGACTACGGCTACGTCGCCTTCAGCATCAATCTGCTCGGCATGGCGAACGACGAGAACGACTACATCTTGAACCACGTTCTCTTCGAGGACCTCGGCCTCTTCAAGGCCTGCGTCGATCGCCAGCACCAGGGCCTCTTGAACGAGCTCCTCCTCATGAAGCTCATGAAAGGAAAATTCGCCAGCGATCCGAACGTGCAGTTCAACGGGCACAGCGCGATCGACGGTACGAAGATGTTCTATCGCGGCGACAGCCAAGGCGGCATCTTCGGCGCCACGTACATGGCGCTCACGACCGACGTCACGCTCGGCATGCTCGGCGAGCCCGGTACGCCGTACAGTCTCCTCTTGAGTCGCAGCGAAGACTTCTCGGGTTTTTCCGGCATTTTGCACATCGTCTACAAAGACCCGCGCGACACGCAGATCGCGATGTCGCTTCTTCAATTGATGTGGGATCGCAGCGAGCCCGACGGCTACGTCCCCTTCATCACGCAAAACATGTTTCCGAATACGCCGCAGCATCAAGTGATGATCGAGGTCGGCATCGGCGACTACCAAGTCACGCCGCTCGGCGCGCACATCATCGCGCGTGCGGTCGGCGCGAAGAACGTGATGCCGGTGAATCGAGAGGTGTACGGCATTCAAGATCTCGCCGCGCCGTTCCAAGGGTCGGGCATGGCCGAATACGATTTCGGTTTGCCTCCTTCGCCGGAGACGAACATCGCGCCGAGCGGGCCGCCCGGCACCGATCCGCATCAATTGGTGCGGAGCCTTCCCACCTCGCAAAAACAAGTCGATTCGTTCTTTCGCACCGGCGTCGTGAATCAGTTTTGCGAGGGACCGTGCAACGGCAACCAACAGGCGGCCCAATGACGCCGGGAAATCGACCATGAAGATCACCTGTCTCGGCGGCGGTCCCGCCGGTTTGTATTTCGCGCTCCTCGCGAAGAAGAGCGATCCGTCGCGCGACATCACCGTCATCGAGCGGAACGCGGCGGGCGAGACGTTCGGGTGGGGCGTCGTCTTCTCCGACGAAACGCTCTCGAACTTGCTCGATGCCGACGCGACCACGTGCAAAAAAATCACGGAGAGCTTCGCGCACTGGGATGCGATCGACGTGCATTACAAAGGCACGGTCACGCGGTCGACCGGTCACGGATTTTCCGGAATTGCGCGCCGGCATTTGCTCGGCATCCTCCAAGATCGCTGCAAGGAGTTCGGCGTGAAGCTCGAGTTTCGTCGCGAGATCGAAGCGCACGAAATCCCGAAATTTCAGCAGGAAAATGATCTCGTCGTCGCCTCGGACGGCGTGAACAGCAAGGTGCGCAAGGCCCGCGAAGCCCATTTCGGGACCACGTTCGCGCGCGGAAAATCGAAGTACGTGTGGCTCGGCACGCCCAAGGTCTTCGACGCCTTCACGTTCATCTTCGAAGAGAACGAAGACGGCCTCTTTCAAGTCCATGCGTATCGCTTCGACGACAAGACGAGCACGTTCATCGTCGAATGCGACGAGCCGAGCTGGCGCAATGCGAAGCTCGACACGAAGAGCGAAGCGGAGTCGATCGCGTATCTCGAAAAGCTGTTCGCGAAATATTTGAGCGGAGAGCCTCGGGACGCGCACGAGCCTGTGCGCTATCCACTCCTCCCGAACAAATCGGTGTGGCTCGATTTCACGACGATCCGCAACGAGACCTGGCGCGACGGTAATTTGATCTTGCTCGGCGACGCCGCCCACACCGCGCATTTTTCGATCGGCTCGGGCACGAAGCTCGCGATGGAAGACGCTATCTTGCTCTCGCAGGCGCTCGACGAGAAGAAGAACGTCGACCACGCCCTCACGGCGTACGAGGACGAGAGGCGCCCGCTCGTCTCACGCACGCAGCGCGTCGCGCAAGGCAGCCAGCGATGGTTCGAGGGCACGAAGCGCTACATGGAGCAATCGCCGCTCGAGCTCACGTTCAACGTTCTCACGCGCTCGAAGCGCATCACCTACGACGAGCTGAAGAAACGCGATCCGAAATTGGTGGCCGAGGTCACCGAAGAGTTCGATCGCGAAAACAGCAGAAAACAAGGCATCTCATCGACGCCGACGCTCGGGCCCGCGCCAATCCCGCCGATGTTCACGCCGTTCAAGCTGCGTCATCTCACGCTGCGCAACCGCGTCGTCGTGTCGCCGATGTGCATGTATTCTGCAGCCAATGGCACGCCGAACGATTTTCATCTCGTGCATCTCGGCGCGCGTGCGATGGGCGGGGCCGGGCTCGTCATCACGGAGATGACGGACGTGTCGGCGGAAGGTCGCATCTCGCCGGGGTGCACGGGCATGTATGCGCCCGAGCATCTCGCGGCGTGGAAGCGCATC
>JAICXU010001085.1 GCA_025934595.1 Polyangiaceae bacterium
GATGCCTTGCTCGATGCGGCTTCGGTGTCGTCTTCTTCGATCGAAAACTTGGGCGTCGGGAGATCGCTATTTTCGAGGCGATCGAACAGCGTTCGGGCGGCGGCGTGATCGGGCTCGGCGTCGAGCACCTTCTTCAGCGTGTCGAGGGCGCGCGTCTTGTGACCTTGCGTCGCGTAGATCTCCGCGAGCGTCACGGTGGGGATCGCAGACGACGAGCGCATCGACGGCGGCGGGCTCGATCGCGTGCGCACGATCTCCGCCGCTTCCGGCAAATGGAGGCCGCGTTCGATCACGCGTGCGAGGAGATCGCGCGCGACGCCGAAAAATCCGCGCGCTTTTTTCAGCTCCGGCGACTTCGCGTCTTTTGCGGTGCGGACGAGGAGCTCGTCGACGAGCTCGGGGCGCGTCAAGACTTGCGGACGCGCCACGCCGGCGTCCTCCGCCTTCGCGACGAGCGTGTCGCGATCGAGCGCTTCGAGCTCGGTTCGATCCATGACGCTCGTTCTAACGCGGTTTTCCGTCGATTGTCACCCGTAGGCGCCGCCGATTTCCGGCCGAGGCGCGAATTTCGCGAGGATCGTACGGCAGGCTTGCACGTCTTCCGTCATCTGCGCTTTCAGCGCATCGATGTTGGGGAGCTTCAGCTCGGGACGCAGATGCGCGACGAAGTGCACGCGCAACCGAGCGCCGTAGAGATCCCGCGAAAAATCCAGCAAGTAGACCTCGTGAGTGCGCCCTGACGCGCCTTCGATCGTGGGCCGCACGCCGATCGACATCGCGCCGTGCGCGAGCGCGCGAGCTCGTCCGCTTGGGTCGAGCTCGTCGACGAGCACCGCATAAATGCCGTTCGGAGGCGGCAGCTCCGGAATGTCGCCGAGGTTTGCCGTCGGAAATCCGAACGTGCGTCCGAGCTTGGCGCCCTCGATCACGACGCCGCTCGTCGCGTGCCAGCGACCGAGCACGGCCACGGCTTCTTCGAGATCGCCTTTTTCGATCGCGCCACGCGCGCGCGTGCTCGAAAACGGGCCGCGATCGTCCTCCGCAACCGCGTGCGCGTGCGTCGAAAATCCGAGATCTTTGCCGAGCTCCGCGAGCGTCGAAAAATCCCCCGCGCGCTTCGCTCCGAATCGAAAATTCTGACCGACGACGACCTCGCTCGCGTGGAGCTCGTTCGCCAAAAGATTTTTCGCGAACTCCTCCGGCGACTGGGCTGCAAATGCCTTGTCGAATTTTTTCACGACGACGCGCGATGCGCCATGACGCTCGAGCAGCTCGATCCGCCGAGGAAGCGTCGTGAGCCGCGCCGGCTCCCCGCGTCCCACGACCGCGCTCGGATGCGGATCGAACGTCAGCACGACGAGCTCTCGTTCGTCGCTCAAGTCTCCGGAGCTCTCACCTCGCGCGCGATGCGCCGCATCCGCGAGCACCGCTTGATGACCTCGATGCACACCGTCGAAGTTTCCGATGACGACGACCGTCGACGCTCTCCTCATTTCAAGGCGGATCTTGAACGCATTCCGTGGGCACGGGATGCGTGTTGCAATAGGTATCCCCCGCCGGCGGCGGCACGATTTCGAGAACGGCGCGCGTGCCCTGCGAAGGCATCACGGCGCGCGGTTTGTGCTGACACGATTGGAGGCCGTCGGGCGGAGGAGCGCTCGCTGC
>JAICXU010000995.1 GCA_025934595.1 Polyangiaceae bacterium
AGCATCGAAGAAGAATAGTTGCGATACTCCTAGAGGGATCAATTCCTCGACAACATCATTCCAGCTCTCGGAAAGTACGGAATCAAGAACATCATCCTTCGTCACGCGGACACGCTTCCGAGCGCGATGCGATCGCTCGCCGGACGTGCCCCCATATCCGATGGCGAGCATGGCGTCCGCAGCGCAGACGAGGTCTTGCGGATCTTGGTCGAGCGCGGAGAGCCAGAAGGACGCCTCGCCGTCGTCCGCGAGATCTTGAGCGCTCCCGAGCCGCCGCTCCGTGGGCCGCTTTCGGATCCCGAAGCATGGGCCATCGACCGCGCGCTCTCGGACGGAGCGCTGCAAGGCGTCGCGGACCGCATCGACAAGCTCGAGATCGCAACCGGTCGTCAACCGGCGACGATCTACTTGCGCGCACGTCTCGCGCTCATGCGCGGCACCGAGCAAGCGAAGCCGCTCGCCGTGAAGCTCTCGGAGCTCGTGATTTCGCATTCGTTTTGCGAGCTCGAGCTCTTGGCCGCGCAAGCGTGGCATGCGGCCGGCGAGCCGGCGCGCGCGCGACCTTTCTTGCGATCGCTCACGTCGAACCCGAACACGCCCCACCAGCTTCGACAGGCCGCGGAGGCGCTCACCGTCTCGACGCCGATGCACTCGGTGCCGCCGGTGCCGGCCGCGACACCGGCCCCGCCGCCGGGGCTCTCGCTCGGCTCGAGTCCGCCGATCTCCTCACCTGCCGAAACGGTGCGCCGCTCGACGCTCGAAAGCGCACCTTCCGATCGCGTGCCGTCTCCCCTTCCCGTCCTCACGATGCCGCCGGTCACCGCGCCCGCGGCAGGGACGAATCCCGCGACGCCGCCCCCGCCGACGCTGGCGGCAACGGCGCCTCTCGCAGAGCCCAGCTTTTTTCCGCCGAACGAAGCGCCGACGGCAATGCGATCTGCGATGCGATCTCTCTCGCCGCGATCGAAACGTTATTATTCGAGCGACGGATATTTTTCCGCGATCGATCTCGAATGGGAAGCGATCGTTCCTCCTTCGCAGCCGCCGCCGAAGCTCGCGCGTGGCGCCGCGACGCTGCGTTTCTATAGCCCCGCGCAACGCGTGCAGTCGGCAACGGAAACTCCTGCGGCTCGATCGCCTTCGCTGACGCCGCGCGGGATGTCGGTACGCGCGATGCGCGCCGCTGCGATGCCGGAGCTCGCCGAAACGCTGTCGCTACCACCGGGGTCGGAGACGGTTCCGGAGGACGGGTCGCTTCTCCGCAACGGGCTCGATGCGCGCGTTCACTTCACACGTCTCGGCCGCGAGCTCGGCAAGAGCTACCGCGAGCGATTCGGCATCGAGCTCTGGGCGGACGTGCGCGGCATCGAAGTGATGCAGGCGAAGCTCCGCGAAATCTTCCGCGACGGTCCGCCGAAGACGCCGGCGGAGGTGGCCGAAGCACGTCGCCACGGCGCGCTCTTCAGCGAGATTCTCGTGCGAACGGCGGGCGCCGAATGGAGCGACATCTCGCCGACCGAGCTCGGCTTTTGGTCGATGACGATCCCGCCCTCGACGCGCGTTCTGCCGTTCGGAAAAATCGCCCGATTCATCGCGCAAATTCAAAATCCACGCTCGGAGGGAGGCGACCTCGTGCAGTACTATCGAGAGATCGAGCGCCGCGGCGGGATCGTGTGATGCAAGATTCGGATGACGATCGAATAGCGCCGTTCGTCGAGCTCGAACGGCAACAGACCCTCAGCGAGGAATCGAACGAGGAGTTCGATCGCGTCGCATTCACGATGGAGACGCTCGATCGGATCCCGCCGCGCATCGCGAGCATCGCCGTGTATACGTCGTCGCCGGGGAAATCCGTGCGCGTCTACGAAGGCCGCGCGTGGGCGATCGTGAGCGTGCCGCCGATGGCGTCGCG
>JAICXU010000970.1 GCA_025934595.1 Polyangiaceae bacterium
CGACGCGAAACGCGGCGTGCAAAAAAGACAAGAACGGACACTTGAGTGGAATGTGCAATGCGCTCTACGACGTCGCGTTCGCCGACAACACCGGCGCGATGCTGCGCAGCGCGTACGGATCGATCGAGCACGCGGAGGCGGCACCGGCCGGCGCGGCGCAAGACATCACGTCGTCGCCGGACTTCGCGCGATGCGCGGTCGATCGCGTGAGCTCCTCCTTTCTCGGACGGCCGACGACTCCGGACGACGAGCCGTTCTTGAAATCGGCGACGACCGATTTCGTGCAGTCCGGCTTTCGCATGCGCGAGCTCGTGAAGCGCGTGCTTACGTCGCCCGCGTATCGCAAATCCAACAACACGAGCTCGGATGCGTGGCGAGGCACGCCATGAGGGCTTTACGAAACGGCTTGTTTGCAAGCGCATTTCTCGTCGGTTGCGCAAGCCACGCGCCGGCGCTCGTGCCGGGCTCGCCGTCCGAGCCTCTGCGCGTCGTCTCGGTGACGCGCGCCGACACGGCGCCGAAAGAGGATTTGAGGCTCGTGCCGCCGGAGGCATACATGCGCACGTACCTCGCGCTCTTCGGCGGTCTCACTCCGGTCGACGCACAGAAGAAAGCGCGAGGCGGCGACGGCGCATCGCTCTTCGACACGTGGGACGACTACGTCTCGGCGCTCGGTTTCCCGGATTACCGGCTCGACGTTCCGCGCCAGACTCAAACGAATGCGCTCATGGTCGCCGCGTTCGAGAGGCTCGGCATCGCGCTCTGCGATCGCGCGGTCGAGCACGATCTCGAAGGCGCGCGGCCGCCGCCGATCGAAAAGCGTCTCATCTTCGCGTTCGATCTCCCGAGCGGCGCGCCGGACCTTCGAACGTTCTCTCCCCGATTCGATCTCATGCACCGCACGTTTCTCGGCTACCCCGCGAGGCTCGCGCCGCCCGATCGCGAGGCGCGCTTCTTCAAGCTCTATTCGGACACCGTGACCGATCACGCGAAGGACGATCCGAAATCACGCTTTTCACCGCAGGAAGAGGGGTGGGCCGCGGTCTGTTACGCGTTCATTCGTCATCCGGAATTTCACCTGTATTGAGGCACGCGATGCAACGGCGAACGTTCTTGAAAGTGCTCTCGACGAGCCTCCTCACCGCGGTGACGGGGTTGCCCCGCGTCTCGCTCGCGGAGATGGCGGCCGCGAACGCGTCCGAATTTTTCATTTTCATCATCGCGCTCGGAGGATGGGACGTCACGCTCTGGGCCGACCCTCGGAACGAGCTCAAAGGGATCGTGCATCCCGCGTCGACTCTGAACACCGACACCTCGCAAGTGAAACGCTGGGTCGATGCGCCGCTTGCCGAAGGCGAAAAAACATTTCAACTCGTGCGCCCTAAAAATTCCAATCTGGTCTTCGGTCCCGGCATCGGCGATTTGGCCGACATGCACGATCGCCTGACGATCGTGAACGGGCTCGCGATGAACACGGTCGCGCATCCGGACGGTCAGGTTTTTTCGGCGACGGGACGACATCCGCAAGGCGGACGCGTCGCGGCGTCGAGCATCGACACGGTGCTCTCGAACGAGCTCGGTCGCAATCAGCTGCTTCCGACGGTGTCGATTCGATTTCCGTCTTCGTACGTGGGCGACAATCTCGATCGCCGCGTCGTGCCGCTCGCCATCGACGACGTCGGAGCGATCGCGCGCACGGTCACGCGCGGCACGCAGTACGACGCCTCGCCCGAGCGCGATCGCGTGACGGCGATGCTGTCCGAGGAAGCGCGAGACCTCGCGAAGCGATCGACGTTTCCCGATGTCCTCGACGGCATGGCGTTGCAGTACGACGCGCTCCGCAAGATGCTGTCGGGAAACCTGCAGGACGTCTTCAGCACGCAGGGACTTCGGAGGGCGCATCCCGAGTTCAACTACAAGGATCGTTTCACGGGAGGGCCGGCCGTGAACGCCGCCTTCGCCGTCG
>JAICXU010001076.1 GCA_025934595.1 Polyangiaceae bacterium
AGCTCGAGGTGGTACCCGCCTTCGCCGGGGCGCACGCGTCCGGCGACCGTCCAATTCGACGACGACGCGCGGCCTGCCGCCAAATATTCTTCGCTGTTGTCCGGCACCGTATCTTTCACGGCGACCTCGGCCGTGATCATCTCGGAGCTCGTCGGCAGCGTGTCGCCTTTCGCGGTGACGGCGCGCTCGGTGGCGTCGTGCGCGGGCGCCGTCGAATTCACGTCGCCCGTGAATTTCAGCACCGCGACTTTGTCGGCGAACGCAGAGCCGGCGAAGAGCAGTGTCGCTGCCGCGATGAGCGTCGCGAGCGGAGCGCGCAAGCGTCACCCCTCCGGCGCGGGCTCGCCCTGCGGCGCGTCATCGTCTTCGTCTTCCTCTTCCTCGTCGGAGGCCGCCTCTTCTGCTTTTTTCTCGGGCTTCGCCGCAGCGGTCTTTTTCTTCGCTTTCTTCTTTGCCCGTGCGCGATCTTCGGCGTCTTCGTCCTCGTCTTCTTCTTCGACGCGCTTCTCGTCGTCCGCGAGATCACCTTCCGCGTAGAGCGCCATCGCCAGCTGCGGGCTGCGCCGCGCCTCTTGCCAAAACTTCGCATAGAAGTACGCGACGATGACGGCGGACACGACGCCAATGAGCTGCGAGGTCGACAGCTGCACGACGATGCTGTTTCCGAACGACGCAGGCCGGAGCGCGATGTACGCGAGGATCGGCGGCAAGAACGCGAGGACGCGCGCGATGGTTCGGGCGCGCGCATTCGTGATGCCGAGCGCGATCCCCCACACGAACGCGATCGAGAAGAGAAGAAGCGCGAGCGGAATCAAAATGTGCTCCGCCATCACCGGGCCGTACTCGCCGCGCTCCGGATCGTCGCGGAGCATCTCGATGAGAAAACGCGCGAAGCCGTAGACGAAGACGAACAGGAAAAAAACCTGGCCTCGGAACTTCAGATGCTTTCGTTGCCAGAGCAAAAGGCCGAGGAGCGCAAGACCGACGAGCGATTCGTAGATCTGCGTGGGATGCACCGGAAACGAATGATTGTTCCGAACGAGCTCCGCGCCGAGCGCCGTGCCTCGATACTCTTCGAGATGGCGCACATACGCGGGCGACCCCTCACCGCCGTCGAGCGTGTTCACGGCCCAATGCGGGAACGTCCCCATCTTCTGGAGCCAACCCGGCGCGGACGGCGAGAGGCGACGACCGAAATCGCAACCGAACAAGTAACAACCAATGCGCGTGATGAAGAGACCCGACGCGAGCGAAGGCACGGCGACGTCGGCCCACGGAAGCAAGCGAATCTTGTGGCGCATCAAGAAGAGCCAGCTGCCCGCGAGCCCGCCGATGAATCCGCCGTAAGCGACGAGACCGCCGCGGCGAAGCGCGAAGATGGCGGAGAAGTCGAAGTTCTTCGAGGCGTCGTCGAACTCGCTCAAGTTCGTGAGCACGTAGAGGATGCGCGCGCCGATCACGGCCGCGATCGCGGTGAAGACGTAGCAGTTGGCCATCGTCTCGTTCGGGAGGCCGTCGCGCGTCGCGAGGCCGAGCGTCAGATACCAGCCGACGACGAGCGAGAGGCCGAGCATGACGCCGTACGAATAAATCGGCAGCGCCGTCGCGCTGAAATGCGTCGCGCGGAAAAAATACGCGCCGAAGCCCGCGAGCGCGCCGAAGCCGAAGCTCCAGAGCGCCGACTCTCTG
>JAICXU010000088.1 GCA_025934595.1 Polyangiaceae bacterium
CTGCAAGAACTCGTGCACGAATTGGAGCGGTGAGATCCCGCCCCATTTCACGTCGCCGCCGTGCACGGCCCGCGCCTTGTGCGCGAAGGCGCGAACGATCTGCGCGAACATCCAGACGTCGCGGCGCAAACGCTCCGACAGTCGTCGCCTTGCCTCGACGTCGTCGAACACGCTCTGCTCTTCGAGCGGCGCGCCGAGCGATCGCGCCAAGAACAAAATCGCGTTCTGCAGAGCGGGCCTCAGATTCGCGATGCCCGTGAGGATCGCCGGACGTGCGGTTTCGAAATTCGCCGCCGCCTCGGGAGACGGGAAATCATGCTCGAACGCGCGTCGAAGCTCGAGACGCAAATTCGCGCTCAGACCTTCGAGCGTCGCTTTGATGTCGAGCAAGCGATGTCCGCGCGCGAGGAGCGTCTCGTAGCGTTCACCGATTTGCGCGGCCGGTACCGAGAAGAGCTCACGCTCGTAACCGTCGGCGAGGAGCGGTCCCGAACGATGACGTAAATAATCGGTGAGCGCGCGGGCGTCCGATCGCAAGACGCTCATCACGAAATAGGCGACGCCCATCGTGCGGCGCGCTTCGCTTCGCGCGTCGCCCGTTTCGCGCGTCGCCCCTTCGACGAGCGCAAGATAGCGGAGCATGCGAAAGAGCGAGAGGAACGTGAGCGCCACGATCCGCCGCGCGTGCTCGCCTGGAATCGCGCGCGTGAGCTCCAAGATGCGCTGATTCGTGATGCGATCGAACTCCGGGCGAAATTCGAGCGCAGAGAGCGGATTGAAGTACGCCGACTGCACGACCTCGCGCTGGGCCACGCCCATGAGCGCATAGAAAAGTCGAAATGGCACGCGCGGCAAACGTGCGATCCCTCCCGCGACCTCGACGAGATTCGTCATCGCGTGACGCATGACGAAGAGCGATTCGGCGGGCGACGCTTGCGTGAGCGTCTCGCTGACGAGCTTCGTGCGCGCGCGATCATCAGGGAGCACCGTCTCGAGATATCGCTGGAAAACGAAGGCCTTTTCGCGATCGACGAGCAGCGCGCGCGACACCATCGCGATGCGACCCACGGCTTCACGCGAGAGCGCGAGCTGCTCTCGAAAATCCTGCGCGACGACCGGCGTGCGCCGCGGCGGACCCGGATGATTTCGCGGATTCGCGAAGCACGCGAGCCCCTTCAAAAGGATCTCGAGCTCGAAGAGGAGCTCTTCTTTGTGATCGAACGGCAGGTCGCGAAACCACGCCTCGCGTTGCAGCGCTTGCTCTTTGCGGAGGCCTCGCGTGTCGCGCAAGAGATCGGCGTACGCGTCGCCCGGTTGGATCGAGCGAGGCGCGCCGGACTGCGGCGGCGCGAACGACGAGCGCGTCGTCATTCAGGCTTGTCCCTCACGCTCAAGCTCGAGCGCGTCTTGACTGGCTTCGCCGAGAGGAGAGAGTCGAGGCGGCCGACGCGGTTGCCGAGCATCTTCGCCATCGTAGCCCTTACGTCCTCTTTGCGCCTTTGTGCGAGCAGCGTGATGTCGAGCGCGACTTGGCTGACGGCGACCTCGGCAATCGCCGGCGTCTCGCTGATGACGGCATTGTCGGTGGGGGCGCGCTCGGTCGCGCCGATGAGCGTGCGCGTGTCGTCGGCGACGACGATGAGCCGGTGCTTCCAAAAATCTTCGAGCGCCTTTTCTTCGAGCTCGTACGAGAAAATTTCTGCGGGAAGCTCCGGCAGCTTCGCGTGCGAAAACACGACGAGCATCACCTTCCGCTTCGCCGCTTTTTTCAGCTCGTCTCCGAGCTCCCCGATTTCGCGCGGCCATCCGCTGACGACGAGCTTGTCCGTCGCGCTGCGAATCACGCGCTCCGCTTCTTCGACGACGCGGTCGTATCCGCTCACCGTGAACGCGTCGGGCGGACGCGGCGTCGTGTCGATGCGAGCGATGGCTTCCTCGAGCGACGACGTCGACGTCTCGAATCGCTTTCGCAAAAGCGCAATGAGCTCCTCGGCAGGAGCAGGCGCGAATCGCTCCGGCGTTCCGGCGATCGACCGCGCTGCGCCCGCTTGGACCAATCGCCGGAGAACGCCGTACACCGCCGAGCGGGGGATTTGTGCGCGAACACCGACCTCGTATCCCGTCGCAGGACTCTCTTGCAAAAGCGCGGCATAGGCGCGCGATTCATTGAGACTGAAACCGAGAAGAGAGAGCGCAGACACGACATCGGTCTGCGGGAGAAGGCTGTCGGCCTTCTTGTCGTGTGCGACGTCTTGGGAGCGCTCGGTCGATGTCATAAGAAAAAACTAGCAAGTTTCGACGATACCTTTGTAGCCTTCACGCGTAGACAAAGTCGCTTCGACCAAAAATGTCGAATGTCGACGAACGGCCAAGCGACGTCGCCGCACGCTGCGGTGCACATGAGTGCGGCACACTTGTCAGGAGGAATGCCAGATGAAGATGGGTAAAGTTCTCGCGCTCTCTGCTGTCTCGGGAATCATTTTGGGCGTTGCCGCCGGGTGCGGCGGAAGCGCTCCCCCGGCTGCCACCGATCCGGCGGCTGCCGGTGCGAAAGCAAGCTGCAGCGCGAACGGCGCGGCTCCCGCCGGCTCCGCAGCTCCGGCTTCGACGGACGGCACGAAGGCGTCTTGCTCCGGCAAGGGCTCGTGCTCGGGCAAAGGCTCTTGCTCCGGCAAGGCTGGCGACGCTCCGAAGACGAACTGATTCAAGCTGTCGTAGCGCACGATGCTGGGCTCGCCGCGCAATGCGGGCCCGGCATCGTTCGTTTTGTACTCGCGAAATGCGAGATAGGATCGCGGCGTGAATTTCAAAGCGAAGCACAAGATCCCCGATCTCGGCGTCGGCATCGGCGCGCGCGCGAAACATTACGCGGGCCTCTTCGGAGACGCGCCTGCCGCAAGCGATCCGAAAGCGACGCTCGATTGGGTCGAGGTGATCAGCGAGAACTTCATGGTGGACGGTGGCCGTCCGCTCCGGAATCTCGAACGCCTCATCGAAAATTATCGCGTGATTCCTCACGGCGTCTCGATGTCGATCGGCGCTACGACGGGTCTCGACACGAGCTACCTCACGCGCCTGAAGGCCGTCGTCGATCGCATCAAGCCGCCTTGGTTTTCGGATCATCTGTGTTGGACGGGCGCGAGCGGCGTGGAGATCCACGATCTCTTGCCGCTTCCGCACACGAAGGAGACGATCGCGCACGTCAGTGAGCGAATTCGTCGGGTACAGGATTTCGTCGGGGTGCCGTTCGCGGTCGAGAATGTATCGAGCTACCTCGCTTACAAGGACAGCGAGATGCCCGAGTGGGAGATGCTCGCGGAGATCGCCGAAAAGGCGGACTGCGGCATTCTCTTCGACTGCAACAACATCTACGTGTCCGGCTTCAATCACGGATTCGATCCGAACGACTACGTCGACGCGATGCCGCAAGACCGCGTCGTGCAAATGCATCTCGCCGGTCACACGAACAAGGGCGCCTACTTGCTCGACACGCACTCGGACTACGTGTGCGATCCGGTCTGGGACCTCTATCGCCGCGCGCTCGGTCGCTTCGGTGGCGTCTCCACGCTCATCGAGTGGGACGAGGACATTCCCGAGCTCGATGTCGTCGTCGGCGAAGCCGTGAAGGCGAAGAACGTGCGCGCACAAATGCTCGGCGCTGCGAAAGCGCCGGCCACGGCGAACGCGGAGGCATCGTGATCGAGCTCGCGAAGCTGCAATCCGAGTTTGCGACGTTTGCCCGACAAAACGAGGCGATTTCGGATCACCCGCGGTCCTTCAAGGCCGCTCAAAAGATCGCGACGGGCAACGCGCGCATGACGCCGTGCGACCAGCTCGAGGTCTATCGCGAGCAATTTTTTCTGCGGCATGTCGGATCCTTGCGCGAAGATTTTCCGACTCTCGAGCTGCTCCTCGGCGCAGAAAAATTCGAGAAAATGTGCGCCGAGTATTTGGCGGCGGCGCCTCCGCGTTCCTTCGCGCTGCGCGACGCGAGCGATCGCATGGGTGCGTTCTTGAAAGCGGCGGCGCCTTACGCGACCGATCCACTCCTTGCCGATTGCGCGAACGTGGAGTGGGCGTTCATCGAAGCGTTCGACGCCGGCGATGCACCGCCCCTCGACGTGAGCATGCTCGCGAGCATCGACGAGGACGCGTGGGATCGCGCCAAAATCCATTTTCATCCGAGCCTGCGATTTTTGGATCTCTCGTATCCAGCGCATGAATTCCGCACGCACGTTCGGAACGGCGAAAAACCGTCACGACCCGATGCGAAGCCGACGCGCATCGTCGCCTTTCGCAGCGCCGACGACACCTTGCGATGGCTCGAGGTCGAGCCCGCCGCGTTCGCGCTTTTGAAATCGCTCGCGGAAGGAAAACCGCTCGGCGAGGCCGGTGAGTCGGCCGCGCAGATCGATCCGGAGGTCGGCGAAAAGATCGGCGCCTGGTTTCAGATCTGGACGCAAAACGGCTGGATTTCTCGGATCGAAATCGATTCCTGACGCCGCGTCGCGCGAACGATTTCGCGCGCGATCAGTGTTGCGGCGGCGGCGAGCCCTTCGTCTGCTTCGGATGGAAGTTGAAGGGGTAGTGCGCGCGCGTCTCGAAGCCCTTTTGGCTCTCGGCGAAATGAATTTTCTTGATGACGCCGACGACGCAGTCGCCGATCGCGGTCGCGTGGATGCTGCTCTTTTCGTCGTTCACCATCGCGTCGGTGACATTGCCCTTCGGGTCGATCGTGAACTTCACGTCGAGGTCGCCTTCGACGCCCGGATACGTCTTGAGGCCGTCGTCGTAACACTTCCGCGCCTCGTCGCGATGCGACATCACGATCGTGCGGATGTCTTGCACGCTGCGACCGGGCTCGGGCTTGTGAGGTCCGGCGTTCGCGTCGGGCGTCGTCGTCTGAATGGTGGAGGACGACGCGGTGGCGAGCTTCGTTCCGGTCAAGTCGCCATTGCCTGACAAGGTCGTCGTCGTCGTCGTAGAGGGGCCGGCGCTTCCCGACGCCGCGGGCGCTCCAGAAGCAGCGCTCGAGGACGAATCACCCGCAGCCGAGGAACCGGCGGCGGACGTGGTCGTCGACGCCGCGGTTTGATTTGCGGGCGGAGGTTTCGATCCGCCGCATGCGATCGCGAAGAGGAACGTGGTGGCAAACATCGGGGCGATAACGCGCATTCCGGAGTCATATCACGAACCCCTGGATACATCACGATCCAGCCAAAATCCCGGCATGCGGTCGTATTTGGCCCATGAGCTCGTCGCCTGCATTCGCGAACTCGACGAGAGCATCGCCGCGTGCTTCGATCCATTACCGTGAGCGGCACGATCCCCCCGCGACCGACACCGAAGGTGCAACCCGCGCCGCCGGCCGAGGCGCGCGTGCTGAAACCGGCGGCCGGTCGCGCGGGAGGCTACGAGCTCATCACCGAGCTCGCGTCGGGTGGAATGGCGACCGTGTTTCTCGGCCGGTCGCTCACCGTCGACGCGCCGCTCGTCGCCGTGAAGCGTCCGCACAAACATCTCGCGAGCGACAAAGTCTTCCGGTCGATGCTCATCGACGAAGCGCGGCTCGCATCTGCGATTCATCACGAGAACGTCGTCAAAGTGCGCGAGCTCGGCTTCGAAGGCGGCGAGCCGTTCGTCGTCATGGATTACGTCGAAGGTGCGTCGCTCTCGGAGCTGCGCAAAGAGCTCGCCGCGGCCGAGCGCGCCGTCGACACCAAAGTAGCGGTGAAGGTCATTCTCGATGCGCTCGCGGGCCTCCACGCCGCGCACATGCTGCGCGACGAGAACGGGCGCCACCTCGGCATCATCCATCGCGACATCTCCCCGCACAACGTCCTCCTCGGCGTCGACGGAAAATCGCGTCTCACCGATTTCGGAATCGCGCATGCCGTCGATCGCGTGCAAGTCACGCGCACGCACGAAGTGAAGGGAAAATTGGCCTATTTGGCGCCGGAGCGCATCGACAAGCGCCGCATGTGCACCGTGCAGAGCGACGTGTTCTCGATGGCCGTCGTCTTGTGGGAATGTCTCGCGGGACGGCGACTCTTTCGCGGCGACGAGGCCATCGACACGCTGCAAGAAGTGATGAGCTCGCACATCCCGCGTCTTCGTTTGCTCGGCGCGCAAGTCCCGCCGGCGCTCGACGACGCGATCATGCGCGGGCTCTCGCGCGACCTCAACGTGCGCTACGCCACCGCGGAGCAATTCGCGCGCGCGATCGCGCACGCGGCGGGGCGCGGAAACATCGGCACCGAAGCCGACGTCGCGCACGTCGTCGAGACGGTGTTCGGTCCGCGCATCGGCGTGCGCCACGAGCAAGTTCGATCCGTCGTGTCGGACGAGACGGCGAAGCATCTCTTCGAGCTGAGTCACATCCAGCCGCGGCCGGCGCCGCCTCCGAACGAGATGATCCCGCAACCGATGCTCTACGCCGCGATCGCACCGGCCGCACCGAGCGCGCGATACGCGTTCGGAAATCTAAACGACAGCTTGTCGGGCGCGAATCCCACGATAAAAACGCAGTGGCCGCTCATCGCCGCGATCAGCGGCGGAGCGGCGGTGGCGCTCGCCGTGCTCATCGCTCTGCTTTTTCACGTGCACGGCAGCGATCACGACGCGACCGCGGCGGCGCCGTCCGCGGCGGTGGCCATCGAGTTTCCGGCGTCCAGCGCGGCGACGCCGACGACGAGGCACGTCGTCGTTCCGCTTCCGTTCGTCGCGACGCGCATCTGGTTCGACGACGCCGAGCGCGATCTCGATCCGCCGGCCGATGTCGCCGCGTTCGACATTCCCGTGTCGAGCTCGCCTCGCCATCATCTCGTCGCGAGCGGAGCGAACGGCGCGCAGGCGGAAGGATTTTTACGCGAGACCGATGGCGTGGCCGCGCCCGAAGGTGGCTTCAATACGCTGGTCGCGCCGACTCCGACTGCGGTCGCCACGCAGGCGCCCGTCGTGCATCACGCTCCGCATCGTCACGCCGCTTCGCCTTCCACCACACGCCGGGACGGGTTCACGAAGCTGAAATGAAATCGATGCGCATTTCGACGCATGCGCGTGGCTCCGCTCTCTGGACGCGTGCGCGTAGCTCCGCTCTCTTCGGCGTCGTCGCGCTCACGTTTGGGCTCGGGATCGTGGGTGCGTGCCAAGAAGATTTGTCGCCGCAAGAAGCGTGTCGCGACATTCCCGAGGGCGGGTGCCCGGCGTACGAAAACGCATGCGCGGATCCATCGTGCTTCGCGACCTACACGTGCAGCCCGAACGAAACGTGGCAAGTCGATCAAGTGTGCCCGCCGAAAGAAGCGGGGCCGCCCATCGAAGATGCAGGCTCCGACGCCGCGCCGGTCGGCGATGACGAATACGTGAACGTGCCTGGCGCGCTCGGCGGACCCGGTTGCGGCGATCTACAAACGCCCGACTGCGCGCTCGGCGTTGCCGCAGCCTGCAGCGATCAAAACTGCTGCGACTGCCAAGACCTCTACGTTTGCGCCAACGGCGGTTGGGACCTTTGGGGCGAATGCTCCGGCGGCGTCATCACGCAGAACCAGTGAGCTTCGTTGCATGAGCGAGGAATGCCCCGGCGGCACGTGGCGTTCGAGCCCCGTGCGTGCGACCGTGACTTGGTCCGTCTTGGTTTTCGGAGCTTTCCTCGCGGCGAACGGATGTCGAGCATCTGGAGGCGCGGAAAAGCCGCCGGTCGCGGCTCCCGCGGCGTGTCCGAGCGCCGTCGTTTCGAGCGAGGCAGCTCCCGCAGCGCCGGTCACGAAGGCCGCAAGGATCGAAAAGGATTCGGGGCCCGAGGTGCTGGCCGTTCACGAGATCGATCCAGATCGATTTTACGTCGTCGATGACCTCGGCGCGACGCTGTTCGTATCGAATGCGGATGCGGGGCCCGCGTCATCTCGGTGTGTATTTCCGAGCGGTGCGGCGGTCGTCGGGACCGCGGACACCGGGCGCGTCGCGCTCGGGATCGCGCCTTCCGCGAATCGCGAAGACGGCGCGCCGTACGCGATCGAGCTCATGGACGTCCTGCACGCGTGTGCGGTCGAATCGACGAAGCTCACCATTCCGGTTTCGGACATCGACGGAGTCTCCCGACTTTCGAGCGACGGGACGCGGCTCGTCCTCCAAGACGAAGGCGACGACCAAAGCGGTGACGTCTACGACCTCACGGCTCGGAAAAAGATTACCCACTGCGCGACGCATCCTCCAACGGGAGGCTCGAACGTCGAAGTGGCGATATCGGCTGACGGTAAGAACCTCGTCTGGCAGCACGGCCGCCAGGGCACGTGGATCCAACCCATCGCGAGCTGCAGCGAATACGACCGCGAATCGGCGGGCACGTCCGATTCGTCGGCGCTCGTGTCGCCGCACGCGCGGCTCCTGGTCGATTGCCCGTATCGGAAGTGGGGGACGGATGCACCGACCCGCGGCTTTTTCGTGCGAAGCGTCCCCGGCGGCCACGTCGTGACGCGTTTGTCGTCCGACGCGTTCGCGGACGACGACTACGGCATCTGTTCGCGCGTCGCAACCGCGTTTTCGAATGACGATTCGCTTCTCGCGCTCGCCGGAGCGGATGGCGTGCACATTTGGTCGACCCGCGACGGCCGAGAGCACGCGCGCGTCGGTCGGACGACGCTCGGAGCCGCGCTCGGATCGGAGCCCGTCGAGGCGGCGTGCTTCTCTCCGAAAGGAGACCGCTTTTATGCGGCGAGTCGACACGGCGTCGCGCGGATCGATCTGGCCGCGTACCGAGCTTATCTTGCGGCGTCACCCATGGACGTGGACTCCGAGATCGATCTTCTCTCGAAGGCGCTCACGACATTTTCGTTACCGTGATCTCGGCGCGGTCGTCGCCGCTGC
>JAICXU010000466.1 GCA_025934595.1 Polyangiaceae bacterium
ATCGCCCGGTTTTTTGAGGTGCTCGCCGAGCTCGGCGGCGTCGTTCAAGTAACCCGCGAGACCGTCGGAGCAGAGCACGAAGACGTCGCCGGGAACGACCTCGATGACGAGGGTGTCGACCTCGACGCGCTCGTACACGCCGACCGCGCGCGTGATCGCGTTCTTGTGCGCGACTTTTTCGATTTGCTCGCGCGAGAGCTTGCCGCGTTTGATGAGCTCGTTGAAGACGGTGTGATCTTCGGTGACTTGCTGCACCTGTCCGCCGCGCATCATGTAGATGCGGCTGTCGCCGACATGCGCGATGAAGCCTTGGTGGTCGACGATCATGATCGCCGACAGCGTCGTGCCCATGCCGCGTTTGTTCGGATCGCTTTGCGCTTCGTCGTGGATCTTCGCGCACGCGCGCTGCACGCCGTGCTCGAGAAGCGCAATGATGTCGCGCGGCGTGACCTTCGAAGCGCCGGTCGCCTTGTTGATGTAGTCGGTGATGAGATCTTTTTCTTTTTTGATCTCCTCGTGCAGCGCCCGCACTGCGATCGCGCTCGCGACCTCGCCCGCGGCGTGGCCGCCCATGCCGTCGGCCACGACGAAGAGAGATAGCTTCTTGTCGACGAGGAAGTTGTCCTCGTTATGATCGCGCACCTTGCCGACGTCGGTGGCCGCGAAAAAGCGGATGGTGTCGCTCACGGAATCGCCATCATACGCCAACCTTCGAACGAAAAAACAGGCACCCCTTTTGCGGCAGGAACGACCCCCGGGGCGCGCTATTGTCGCGCTCGTGGAAGGGAAGCCGCGATTTTCTCGCGCAAAGGTGCGTTCGCTCGCCGTCGAGCTGGCGATCGTCCTCGGCTTCACCTTGGTCGCGGTCGCGATGACCTGGCCGTTTCTCGCGAAAGCGCGCACGCACATCGTCGATTTCGGCGTCGACGACACGCTCCTCTACGCACGCTACGCACGCTGTTTTCGCGATTGGCTCATCGGCCGCGAGCCCGGCTACCTCAGCTTCGACATGTATTTTCCGAGCCTCCTCGCCGGCGCAACCAACGACTCGGGGCTGGGGATCGCCGTCCAAGCATTGCCGCTGTCGCTCTTCGTTCGCGATTGGCTCTTCCTGGTCAACCTCGTGACGTTCGCATCGTTCGTGATGTGCGCGCACGCGACGTATCTCCTCACGCGCGAAATCACGCGTTCGCGCGGCGCGGGCGTGGTTGCGGGGCTCGCGTTTGCGTTTTGTTTCTATCGAATGCGCCAGCTCGATCACGCGAACGTGCTGCAAATGCAGTGGCTTCCTTACGCGCTCTATTTCATGTGCCGGCTCGCGGCGCGACCCTCGTGGCCGCGCACGATCGTCTTCGCGCTGTTTTCTTTCTTCGCGTTCACGGCAAGCTTCAACGTCGCCATTTATGGAGCCCTGACGTTTCCGATCATCGGCGCGTGGATCCTCTTCGCGTACCGGGACAAGCGAGGCGCGTTCGTCGGGCGGCTTCTCGCGGCCGCTGCGCTCGACGCAGTTCCTCTGTATTTCGCGTATCGGCCCTATCTCATTTTGCGCGACGTCGGGGCCCCGATTCGTCAGGCCTGGGAGATCAAAATGTTCTCCTCGCACGTCGAGAGCTTTCACGCGGCGCCCGCATTCTCGACGCTCTACGGAGATCTCTCGCACAACATGAGCGACGAGAGCGCCACGTTCCTGGGATGGTCGGTGCTCGCGCTCGCGGCCGTCGGAGCGTTCGGCTTGTTTCCTGACCAGCCTCGCCGCCTCGTTTCTTCGCGGTGGCAATGGATGATGGTGCCAGTCGGAGTGGCACGCGCGGCGGCATTGGCGGCGGGCCTCGTCCTCCTCGCGTTCTTTGCGCTCATCGATCCGTGGGCCAAGCTTCTCTTCCTCGGCGGCGCGGGCGCGTTCGCCGTCGTCGTTCTGCTCCGACGCGTCTTGCATCCGTCGCGAAAAATACCGTCGATCGCAGGCGTGCTCGTGACCCTCGCATTGTTTTATTCGGCGGCGTGCTTCGGTCTCGAGATTCGTGATCACACGAGCGTGCTCGGTCCCGGCATCTGGCCTCTCATGAGAAAAATTCCGGGCTTCGAGGAGGTGCGAACGCCCGCGAGGCTGTTCTTCGTGACGTCATTTTGCGTCGCGATCCTCGCCGGAATGGGCGCGCTGCGCATCGCGGATACGTTTCGTCATAGCTGGCTACGCTGGTGCGTGTTCGCGCTCTGCAGCGCCGCGGCTCTCTACGAGCTTCGATGCGTGCCGCTCCCGCTGCGGCGGATGCCGACGATCGCCGACGCGCCGCCCGTATATCGCGCGCTCGCGAAAGCACCCGAGCCGGGCGCGGTGCTCGAGCTTCCGATCGAGTGGAGCCAGCACGGACGATTACCCGTGTATTATGCAAATATTCACCAGCGACCCGAGGTCAACGGAATATCGAGCTGGGGCACGTACTATTTCAACGTGTTCGAGGGCGGTTACTGGAAGAAGCTCGACGCTACGGGGCTCGCGACGATGGCGCTCGACGCGCTTCGTGCGGAGCACATCGCCGGGCTTCGCTTCGTCGTCCTTCATCGCGGGTCGGGCATGACCGATTCCGATCGCGACATTTTCGTGGCCGGCATCACGAGCGAAGGCGGGCATCCGTTCGGCTCGTACGGAACCGACGAGCTGTGGGAGCTTCCGGATCCACCGCCGTCGCGCGCCGCCGTACCCGGCGACCTCGAGCTCACGCTTCGCGACGTCGCTTGGACCGAACGTCACAATCGCGAGATGCTCGTCACGTTCGATTTCGTGAATCGCACCGGCGATGCGCTCTACGAAGGCGAGAAGCCGAAGCACTTTTCGCTGAAGGCCGCGTCGGCCGGCGTCACCGTCGGTGAAGGCAACGTGTATCTCTTGCCGCTGCTCTTTTCGCCGCACGGCGATTTTCCGGGGAGCTACCGCATGAAGCTCGCGTCGCTCCATCATCCCGACTGGGTGACGCTCACGATCACGGACGACGACGGCAAAGTGTGGGGCACGACCCAAGCCCACTTGCCCGACTAGAACGCGGCCTCTAGTCGTCGTCTTCCGCGTCTGCCTTCGCGTCGCGCATGCCGAGCGCCTTCATTTTTTTGTAGAGATGGCTCCGCTCGAGATCGAGCGCGCGCGCCGTCGCCGCCATCTGTCCACCGTGATGCGTGAGCGCGTCCTGCAAGATCACGCGTTCCGCTTCTTCGGTGAGCACGCGGAACGGAACACCCGGTCGATAGAGCCCCGCTGCGCGCGGAGTCGAAGCGCCGGGAAGGCACGTGCGAACGTCGGCCTCGTCGATCGTCGCGTCCGGCGTCAAGATGACGAGGCGCTCGATCAAGTTCCGGAGCTCGCGCACGTTTCCTGGAAAGCTGTAAGATGCAAGTAATCCGACCGCGCCTTCGGTGACCTTCATGTCACGCCGATCGTTGTTCTTCGCGGCGACCTCGAGGAAGTGACGCGCGAGGATCGGAATGTCTTCCCGGCGCGCACGGAGCGGCGGAATCGCGAGCGGCACCACGTTCAGTCGATCGTACAAATCGGCACGAAAACCGCCATTTTCGCAGGCGGTGACGAGATCTCGATTCGTCGCCGCGACGACGCGCGCGTCGACCTTGATGGTTTCGTTTCCGCCCACGCGCTCGATCTCGCGCTCTTGCAGCACGCGCAAAAGCTTGGCTTGCATCGGGAGCGGCATGTCGCCGACCTCGTCCAAAAAAAGCGTGCCTCCGCTCGCGCGCTCGAACTTTCCGCGCCGCTGCTTCGTTGCGCCCGTGAACGCGCCCGCTTCGTGTCCGAAGAGCTCGCTTTCGATGAGCTCGCTCGGGAGCGCCGCACAATTCAGCTTTTCGAGCGGACCCTTCGCGCGCGGCGACATCTGATGGATGGCGCGTGCGACCAATTCTTTTCCGGTGCCCCGCTCGCCGGTGACGAGCACGCTCGCTGCGCTCTTCGCGGCGCGTGAAATCTGCTCGATCAATTTCTTGATGGGCGCGCTGTCACCGACGAGCTCCCCACCGGCGCCGGTCGCCGCGCGGA
>JAICXU010000742.1 GCA_025934595.1 Polyangiaceae bacterium
GCGTCGAGGCTCGACCACGCATCGCCGTCCGTGTCGGCATCGAGCGGATCAGTGAGGGACAACGCGGCGTCCACCTTCATCGGCGCGATCATGGTCGTCGCCGCTCCGCCATCGTCAACGGAAGGCGGCGCGTCGGTCGGCGGCGTCGCGTGGCAACCTGCCGCGAGGACGAGGAGCGCGGCGACGGCTTTCGCGCGCGACTCGGCCCGTATGGGGTCTTCGTGGGGCCGCATGCGCGAGATGCTATCGCATCGAACCGCGCCCACGCGAAGGCGTGAGCGCGAGCAGTGAGCCCACCGGAACCCATGCAAACTGCATGCATCGCATCAGGAGCGCCAGCGACGTCGCGCGCGCGACGGTGGTGCCGAGAAGATCGGCGGCGAGCGTGAAGGCTCCGTCGGTAGTTCCGAAGCCGCCCGGCACGAGCACGCCGACCGCGGCTGCAATCAAGTTCACGCCTTCGACCGCGAATGCGCCGAGCATGCCGACGTCGATGCCGACGGCGCGCGCCGCGATCCCGTACTGCACGACTTGAACGCATCGTCCGAGCATCAACGCGCTCGTCGGTCCTGCGGCCCACAGCCCTGTCTCGCTCGCGTGCGCACGAAATGCGCTTGCGCGCGCGGCGAGGCTCGGAAATTTTTCGGCGAGCCATCGGCCCGGCGCGTCTGCTCGCGTGACGGCTTGCAGCGCGAGCCCGCTCGTGACGAGCACGACGGCGTGCAGCGCTGCCGCCCAAAACCAAACGGACGCTCCGCCGAGCGCGAGGATCGCCGCTCCGCACGGGATCGAAAAGAGCCCGACCGCGATGAGCGTCGCTGCTTGATTGATGAAACCGACCGACGTCGCCGCCGGCACGCCGGTGAACGGAGCGAGGAAGCCGATCTTGATCGTCTCGTTCACGACGCGCGGCGCCGGCGCGAGGCTCGAGAGCGACTGGCCGATCACGTGCGCGCGGAGCAGCGTGGCGCGAGGAATGCGCGTCGCCAGCGATCCGAACGCGAGCCAGCTCGAAAGCGTCTCGCACGCGATGCGCAGGAGCTCGAGGCCGCACAGGACGGGCAACCATTTCAACGCGGGACGAAGCGTCGAGAGGATCGCGTCGACGCCGACGTGGCGCACGATCGCCGCGAGGAGCGCGAGACCCGCGACCGCGAGCGCGAGGCGAAATACGATCCCAGCGCGTGAAACGCGGTCGCGAGCCGCGGCCATCGCCAGAGACTAGTACATGACGCTCGTCTACTTCGTACAGTCCGGCGTCTTCGGCATATCCGCGTCGACGCTCACCGTCTTGCTCGCATCGTCGTACCCGACGTGCGCCTGCCAGCTGCCGCACTCGAGGCGGCTCGATCCGGATTTGTCGACTTGGCTGACGACGCAGCCCGCATCCACCAACTTTTTGGTCTGTGCCGCGGAAAGCTTCGCGCCTTCGTCGCTGCTGGACGCGATCGTTCGCACCGTGACACCGCGCACGACTCCGGCGCGCGGAAACCGAGCGCGCAAAGAATTGTCGTCGATGATTTCGCCTGGCTCCGGGGCCACGCCGCCGCGCACGAAGCGCGCATCGAACGTGAGCTTCGGTGTTTTTTCTCCTGCGCTCGCGATGTACTGGCAACCCCACACGACCAAGTCGGCGCAGAAATTCCGCGGCAACGGCTTCGCGCATTCGAAATGCGCTTTCGACCAATCTTCGCCGATCGCACAAAGCGCCACGAGGGGCTCGGCAGTGAGAGTCGCCGTCTTGCAAAACGAAAGCGACGACGGCGCGGGAGCGGTGGGCTTCGCGATCGGAGCTGCATTCGCCGGGGCCGTCGTCGATGCGCTCGCAGACGGTATTGCGGGCGCGCTCGCCGTGGCGGAAGGCGTGGTCTTCGGCAGTGCATCACCGCTCGACGATTCGTGCGAGCAGGCGGCCAGAAAAACGAGAACGAAAAATCGTTTCATTTATTCATTCATCCCTTCGCATTTTTGCGGCGATCGCGACGTGCACTTTACACCTGCAGGGGTGAGACCGCGCCAGATGGCCGATCGTGAGAACCGCGAATCACGGTCGCGCGCGCTTCGGCGCAAATCACGAGGATTTTGCAGGCGCGGGCATTTGGAATGCAGGTTGCTGTAGGGCCATGCATGCAACGCATTCATCTGACTTCGTTTCTCTTCTTAATTTCGCTCGCAGCTTGCGCTCCGAGCACCAGCTTCGAGCACGTCGACGTCGCGTATCAACCCTCGGCGAATATTCACGAGCGTGAGACGCGAATCGCGCCGTCGGCGGTCACGATCTCCGAGAGTGATGTCGACGCGATCAAAGAGGCGGGCGGCGTCTATCTCGGCGAGCTCGAGCTCCGCGGCGAGCGCGGTGCGGCCGCAACGCAGCAAAGCGGCGCCACGAATCTCGTGGGACGCGCATCGCTCGAAGCCGCGGCGCGCGGCGCGACTCACTTCATGCTCGTCGCGGGCGGCTCGCACGTCGAGCATCACGTGAGCCCCGGCGCCGGCTTCTCTCCGGACGGACCGACGACCACGGTTTCATCGACCTCGGAGCAGATCGTCGTCGCGAGGTTCGCGTTGATGCGCGTCGAGCCGGCGCACTGGAACGATTTGAAAGCAGCGCTGCGACCGACTCCGATGCCGCAATCCTGAGATCGCCAGCGAACGTCGCCGCCCTCGCTGAA
>JAICXU010000897.1 GCA_025934595.1 Polyangiaceae bacterium
AACGGGTTCCTTTGTTCCTCGCGCGCGCTCGCAGCATCGTGTTGCTGCCCATGCGAACGAGGCGGTTTTTCGGGAGAAACATCACATGAAGCTTGCACGCGTCCTCACTGTGGTTGGCCTTGGTTTGAGCGTCGTTGGCGCTATCGCGATTTCGGCATGCAGCGGTGGCGACGACAGCTCGACGGGCGGTGGCACCCAGACGGGCGCCGTTCCCCCGGCGTTGCCGTCGGGCGCATCAGCGACCACGTCCACGACCGATCACAACTTCGCGCTTCAAGCGCTCCTCCTCGGCGACGCGCCGCGCGGCTCGAGCGCGCAGTCCCCCACCGCTTGGAAAAAGTACGGCTACAACCTCGACGGCAAGATCTCGACGGCGAGCTCGACCGACCTCTGCACGCCGGCATCCGGTGCGCAAAAATCGCTCGTCTACACGGACGGCGACAACGGCATCGACAACTCGTTCGGCGAGAACATTCTCCCGATCATCCTGAACACCGCCGGCGCCGATGCGACGGCGAAGATCAATCAATCGATCACGTCGGGCGCGTTCACGATCGAGATTCAGGTCAAAGGCCTCTCGGACGATCCGAAACAGACGAACTCGGGCCTCGGCGGGTTCCTCAACGCCGCCGGCAAATTCAACGACGCGGGCACGCCTCCCACGTTCACGACGGCCGACAACTGGCCCGTCCTCGACTCGCTGCTCTCCAACAAAAGCGATCCGTCGAGCTCGTCGATCAACTTCCCGGGCGCGTACGTCGTCAACGGCACGTGGGTCAACGGCCCGTTCGGCGCGCAATCGAACGACATCGTCATCTCGATCTCGCTCTCGGGCGTGTCGCTGAATCTGACGGTCCACAAGGCGATCCTCACGTTCGATCACACCGCAGCGAACAAGGCCGACAACGGCACGATCGCCGGCGTCATCAACACCGAGGAGCTGATCAACGGCCTCAAGACCGTCGCCGGTCGCATCTCGACGCAGCTCTGCAGCGGCTCGGCGTTCGACGGCATCGCGCAGCAGATTCGCCAAGCATCGGACATCCTCTCCGACGGCACGAACTCGGCGGGCAAGCCGTGTGACGGCATCTCGATCGGTCTCGGCTTCACCGCCGCGCAGATCGCGCCGCAGACGCAGGCCGTGGCGCCCGGCACCGCGACCTCACCCGACCCGTGCGCGGGCGACGGCGGAGTCACGGCCGACGGCGGCTGATTCCAGCTCCTCTTCGAAAAGCAAAGCGGCCGGCTCCGAAAGGGGTCGGCCGTTTGCTTTCGTCGATTCGAAAAACTTTCGGGCGGCGCGCGCGTATGGTGATCACAACATGCTCCGAAAGAATGCTCTTCTCTCCTTTCTCCTCCTCGGCGCCGCTTGCGGAGGCGAGCCTGCGCCTCCCGCCGTTCCACCGCCCACGACGGCGACGCCGCCCGTCGACACGTCGACTTCCGCGACGACCGACGCCGGCACGGCTGCCGCGCCGACCACGGCGACGATGACGACGGTGCCCGCGAGCATGCCGATGCAAGCTTCGATCGAAGCCTTCAACGCCGATCTCTACGCGAACTTGAAGAGCGGAAAGGGCAACGTCTTTTACTCGCCGGCGAGCATCGAGCTCGCTCTCGCGATGACGGCGTCGGGCGCGAAAGGAACCACGCTGTCCCAAATGGAGAGCGTGCTCCATCTCGCGAACGACATGACCGCCGCAGGTCAATCCGCGAACGCGCTCCTCACGACGTGGAGCACGCCGCAGCCGAACGGGCCGACGCTCGCGATCGCGAACCGTCTCTGGGGCCAGCAAGGATACGCGTTCCAGCCCGATTACTTGCAGAATACAAATAAATGGTACGGCGCGGACTTGGGTCAGCTCGATTTCAAGAAGGCGCCGGACGCCGCGCGGAAGACCATCAACACGTGGGTCTCGGACAAGACGAACAAGAAGATCCCCGACCTCCTGCCCGCGGGATCGGTGAGCGCGTCGACGCGGCTCGTGCTCACCAATGCGGTGTACTTCAAAGGGGCGTGGCGCACGACGTTCGACAAGAAGCGGACGAAGGCCGAGCCCTTCAAAGCGACCGCGGGCAACGTGCAAGCGCAGACGATGCACACGAAGCTGGAGCACGGATCGTATGCGGACGTCGGCGACGCCGAGGTCCTCGCGATTCCTTACGCGGGCGAC